>QHBM01000040.1 GCA_003244145.1 Chthoniobacterales bacterium | reverse complement strand
GCCCCGACAGAGCGGGGCGGCTACAGCTACTTCTTTTTCCAGTCGAGCGTGACGTTCTTTACGCGCAATTTGCAGGGATCTTTAACGAGCGTGAAATGCAATGTGTCTTTCGTGCGCGTGAAGTGATAGACGCCTGTGGTCTTGGCGCAGCCTTTGGGGACAACGCCACCGGTCCCGATGATCGTGACGGTGTTGCCTTCGACGGTGCACTTGCCCCATGCGTCGCGTTTGCCGTCATGATTCAGATCGACGTCAAAGGTGCCATCGGCCTTCATCGTCCAAACGGTGCCCATTGAATTAGTCCACGTGCCCGTGAGTGCAGCCGGTCCGGTCGGTGCGACCGTGGCGCAGGCGTGCAGCAAAAAGACAACGGCGCTGGCGAGAGCAATTCTGGCGAACATTTGTGTTTTCATGGGCCGCATCGTGCCAAGGATTGGGTCTCTGGTTCAAGCGCAGAAAGAGGCGAGAATTCTGATCGCGTCGGAGGGAGCGCCGGGCAATCCTTCACTCAGCGCACCATGAAAAACATTTTCTTCGCGGCACTCCTTCTCACTCTGTTCGTTCCCGCGATTGGCATCGCCAATCCCGATCCTTCTCCCGCCGCTGGTTCACCGCGCGCCTTAAAACCGGAAGACTGGTCCGCGTTGCGCGATGTCGATGAGCCGAATCTTTCACCGGACGGCAACTCGGTCGTGTACGTCGTCAAGGTCGCGGACATGGAAAAGGACAAGCGGCCCGGTAATCTTTGGCTGGCGAAATGGGACGGCTCGGAAAACCGCGCGCTCACTTTCGGAATCAAAGGCCAGAAACATCCGCGCTGGAGTCCGGATGGAAAATGGATCGGCTTTCTCTCCGGCCGCGAAGACGACAACGAGAACGATCAACTTTGGATTCTGTCGAGCAGCGGCGGCGAAGCGGAAAAAATTAGCGACGCCAAAGGCGGCGTCGACGACTTCGCCTGGGCGCCCGATTCGAAGCGCATCGTGCTGGTCGTGCACGATCCCGATCCGCGCGAGCCGGAGAAAAAGGAAAAGGAAAAGAAAACCGTTCCGCCGCTCGTGATCGATCGTCTCTGGTTCAAGAAAGACATCGAAGGGTATGTGACGGCGAGGTATTCGCACCTGCAATTGCTCGACTTGGCGAATCGGAAATTCGAGCCGCTGACCTCCGGCGCTCACGACGATCTTCTCCCGGCCTGGTCGCCTGATGGAAAGGAAATCGCCTTCGTCACGAAACGCGGCGATGACCCCGATCGGACGACGAATTGGGATGTTTGGGTGATCGGCGCTCAAGCCGGCGCCAAGGAACGTCAGCTCACCACTTCGCCCGAATCCGATCCGCATCCCGACTGGGATAGTGCGCCGGCCTGGAGTCCGGATGGCAAGTCGATCGCTTACATTCACGGCGGCGATCCGAAGAAAATCGAGTACGCGGTGCACTCGCTCGCGATCATTCCGGCGGCAGGCGGCCAGCCGAAAATCCTCTCAGAGAAACTCGATCGCAACGTTATCCAGCCCCGCTGGTCGCCCGACGGCAAGTCGATCTTCGCGGTGATCGAAGACGATGGCGCGGAACATCTCACCCGCGTGCCTGTCGATGGCGGCGCGCCCCAGCCTGTCACGAGCGGCCGGCGCAAAGTGACGGCGTACGATGTCAGCCGCGACGGCAAAGTCATCGTGCGGGCGAGCACGCCCGACCGCCCGTATGAAATCTTCGCGGTCGAGAAAGAGAACCTCCGCGATCTGACCAAACAGACCGAAGCGTTCAGGAAGGACCTCCGGTTGGCGCGCGTTGACGAAACGAAATTCAAAAGCGCGGACGGCACCGAAATCCACGGCTTTCTGGTGAGTCCTCTCGATCCCGCATCGGCGGGAACCAAGCCGCCGGCACTGCTTCGTCCGCACGGCGGCCCGCAATCGCAATACGCCTGCGAGTTCAGTTTCGAAGCGCAGCTTTTCGCCGCGAACGGATACGCCGTCATCCTGCCGAACCCGCGCGGCTCAACCGGCCGCGGCGAAAAATTCGCCATGGGCATCTACGCGGATTGGGGCCATCGCGATGTCGAGGATGATCTCGCCGCGGTCGATGACGCCGTCGCGCGCGGCCTGGCCGATCCCGATCGTCTCGGCGTGGGCGGCTGGAGTTACGGTGGCATTTCCACGAACTACCTCATCGCGACGACCACGCGTTTCAAAGCGGCCACGAGCGGCGCGTCGATCTCAAACGTCCTCGCCGGTTACGGCACCGACCAATATGTTCTCGATTACGAAAACGAGCTCGGCGTGCCGTGGAAAAATCCGGAAACCTGGATGCGCATTTCGTATCCTTTCCTGCACGCCGACAAAATCAAAACGCCGACGCTCTTCCTTTGCGGCGAGAACGACTTCAACGTGCCGTTGCTGAACACCGAGCAAATGTATCAGGCCTTGCGCAGCCTCGGCGTGCCGACCGAGCTGGTCATTTACCCCGGCCAAAATCACGGCCTCAGGAAACCGAGCTACATCATCGACCGGTTCAAACGTTACCTCGACTGGTATGCGAAATGGATCAAGCCTCGCTAATAGGGGGTTGGCGAGGTGCCCAGAGAGCTGTCCGATGGGAAGACGATCGATTCAATATCGGACGTGGAGATTTCGTCCGACTTTAGATCCAATCTACATCTTGTAGACAAATATCTGCTCACCTTGGGGAGACGCTATCCAAAGGGGTCCGAGGTTTGGAGCGACAAAATCCCAATGTTAAAATACTACTATTATTTCCTAATTTAGTAATTGACGGCCTCCTTTTAATTACTAATTTAGGAACAATTAGTAATTGATTAGTAGTTTATTTTGAAGCGTCCCACGCCACCCCCCACAGTGCCGCCGCGCCAAATTCTTGCGCTGCCATCGACCAGATTGGGCACGCTGCTGGGACAAGCAGTTCGCTGCGAAGCGGAGGGAAAATATCGGCATTGGGATACTCTCAGGCATCTCACTCCACCTAAGGGATTCACTCGCGAACAGTGGTGGGGCGCGACGAAACTTGTTCGTCAACCTGCTCTAAAAGAATTGCCGTTGCGAGATTCCGGCGGACAGCCGTTTCGATATGCGATTACGGACATGATCGCTCGATTGCTGCACGAGATTGATTTGGGTGCAGGTGGCAACATCGGAATGCCAGACCCAATCGCAAATCCTCAGACACGCAGTCAATACGTAATGCGCTCGCTCTTCCAAGAGGCGGTCGCGAGCAGCCAACTGGAAGGCGCTGCGACAACTCGCGCTGCCGCAAAAGAAATGCTTCGCACGGGAAGGCCTCCGCGAACTCGCGGAGAGCGCATGATTCTAAACAACTATTTAACTATGCAGCGCATCACGGAGTGGAAGCAACGCCCGCTCGACCAGGATTTGATCTTTGAGATGCATCGAATGGTCACCGACGGTACGCTCGATGAACCCGACGCGGCCGGACGTCTGAGGCGACCAGATGAAAAAATCACGGTTCAAGACGTGATCACGGGAGAAGTGTTTCACTCACCTCCACCTGCGGAACAACTTCCGGACCGGCTGAAGGCGCTCTGCGAATTCGCGAATGGCAGTGTCGATGACGTAGGAAAATCACTGGGACGTTTTGTTCATCCAGCGGTCCGTGCCATCCTCCTTCATTTCTGGCTGGCCTACGATCACCCGTTCGTTGATGGCAACGGACGGACAGCGCGGGCACTATTCTATTGGTCAATGCTGCGTCAAAAGTACTGGCTTTTCGAATTCGTATCGATCTCTGAAATCCTGGTCAAAGCACCGGCGAAGTACGCGATGTCGTTCTTACACACGGAGACCGACGAAAATGATGCAACCTATTTTCTCCTGTACCAATGCGAAGTTATTCGGCGCGCCATCGCTAGCCTGCATGAATACATCGACGCAAAAAGTAAAGAACTGCGGCAGACCGAGACGTTACTGCGAGGCGCACCAGAGCTAAACCACCGGCAGCAAGCATTGATTGCCCATGCGCTGCGCAATCCCGGGACTCGATACGTGATCGAGGGTCACCGCCGCAGCCACGGGGTCGTTTACCAGACCGCGCGGCAGGACGTGATGGCTCTCGCTCGCCTGGGCTTGCTCGTGAAACGGAAGTCTGGTCGCGCGTTCGGTTTTCTCGCGCCTCCCGATCTCGCGGATCGGTTGCAGCGAATGACGAGTTGAGCATTTCATCCCTTGTGGGCCCATGTTCCGTTTTGCCCTTCCTCCTCGAATTCCTGAAGGGCTTTCAGAAATTCGAACGCTGCGATCATCTGTTTGCCGCCGTTGCCGTGAACCAAAACGCGGATCACGGGATTGTCGATATTCGTAAAGCTCAGATTGCGCAAGACCCAGATCGCCGGCGCGAGAAAAATTAAACTGATGGCCAGGTTCACCCAAAGAAAAGTCGCATCGCCACGGGCAAGGATATCCACGCCGAAGAGCAGATTGAACCCGAGGACGACGTAGGCCATGTAAAGCGGGAGCATCAGGACGGGCAACCGAAAGGAACGGAGAAAATGCAGCTTAATCTCTTCGAGCTTTCTTTGAATGCTGGTGACGGGATCGGCATAACTGATTTGTCCCAGCAAGATCAATTGCCGGAGGTTTGCAATCACGGGGACGAGAACGGACGCGGCAAAGATGAACGCCGGGATCGCCAGAGTGGGAATCGAAATGCGGTGGGCAATGTAAAAACCCAGCGGGATCAGAATAAGGAGTCCGACAAGCATTTCGAACAATCGAAACGCCTTGAACCGCGCCAGGGCGGATTCGGTCTTGTCCACTTGCGCCATCTTGAGGCTCTGCAAATTGAGGCTCAAAACGCGGTCGAGTTTGCGGGCGTGATCGCTCCAGGTTTGTTTTAGTTCGTCGAGTTCCATATTTTTCTAGTCCGGGTTGGTTTGGTTGAATTGCTCTTTGATTTTCAGTTTCAGGCGATTGATTTTTGTCGCCACGTTGGTCTCGGTGAGGCCGAGAATGCCGGCGATGTCGCGGTAGCTGTTGTCGTCCAGATACAGGATCATCAAGGCGCGGTTCAGCTCATCGAGTTGATCGATGAGGCGATGGAGCGTCACGATCTTGGGATCGGTCTCGCCAGGACCCTGTTTCGCCGCCGGTTCGATGATGATCTCTTCCAGCGGTGACGTCCGCTCGCTCCGCCTTTTTTCCCGCCGGTAGGCGGAGATGGCGACGTTGAGCGCAATGCGATAAATCCAGGTCGATTGCTTGAAGCGCGGGTCGTACCGGCCGTGGGATTTCCAGACGTGGACGATGATCTCCTGGATGAGGTCTTTCCGGTCCTCGGCGTTGCGGCAGTACGAATGCGCGATTTTATAAATGATGCCTTTGTGCTCGTCGATCAGCGCGGAAAACTGGTCGTCGGTAAGGGGCGGTCGCATTTTGGTTTCGGAGCTAGCTATCACTTGTTGCCTCATTATTCGCCGGTCGGGGGTAGAAAATCACAGCCCGGCTGAATATTTTTCCGAAGAGCGTCGGGGCACGGAGGCGCCTCCCACATTGGGGAAAGACTATTTCGCCTCGGCGAGCTGGGCTTCGCGTCTTCGGATCACGCTGAGGGTGACGAACGCGGCGAGGGCGCAGATGAGGGCGCCGATCGCCATCGTGGCGGGCGTGCCGAGGAAGTCCGCCATGACGCCGGCCTGGAGACTACCGAGCGGAATCATTCCGCCGAAGATCAGCGCCCAGATGCCCATGACGCGGCCGCGCATTTCGTCGGGGACAATCGATTGCAGGACCGTGTTTGAAGTAGAGAAATAGAGGACGACGCCGAACCCGACGATGGCGAGCAGCACGACGCCGACATAGAGGTTTTTGTTGAAGGCGAAGAGGATGAGCGTGACGGAGAAAATCCAGACGCCGCCGAGCGCCATTACGCGCGTGGGCAGAATGTGGCCGGCGCTGGCGACCGTGAGTGCGGCGGCGAGCGCGCCCACGCCGCTGCCCGCCATCAACAGCCCGTAGCCTTTCGCGTCGAGATGCAGAACGTCACGGGCGAACGCCGGCATGAGCACGGAATAGGACCATCCGAAAATGCCGACGACGGTGAAGAGCGAAAGAATCGTGAGGACCCGCCGATGATTCCAGACGTAGCGGAATCCTTCCAGTGCCTGACCGAGCGGGCTCGATTCACTTTCGATTTTCGTTTCATGTTTCGGCAATCGCATCAAGAGAAGGCCGGCGATGACGGCGATGAAGCTGAGGCCGTCCAGGAAAAAACACATGGCGATGCCGACGTGGGCCATGAGCAGACCGGCGATCGACGGGCCGATGATGCGGGCGCAGTTGAAAGCGGAGCTATTGAGCGAGATAGCGTTCATCAAATCCTCGCGGCTGGTCATCTCGATCACGAACGATTGCCGTGCGGGCATGTCGAACGCCATCGTCACGCCGCCGAGGATCGCGAGAGCGATGATGTGCCAGGGCTGCACGAGCTTCCACCAGACGAGCGCGGCCATCGCGAGCGACAGAATCATCCAGCAAGTCTGGGTCGCGAGAATAACGGACCGTTTCGGATAGCGATCGGCCACCCAGCCGCCCCAGGTCGCGAAGAAGAGCATCGGCGCGGATGCGGCCGCGGCGACAATGCCGAGGAGCGCTTTCGATCCGGTCAGTTGATAAACGAGCCAGCCTTGCGCTGTCGTGGTCATCCAGCTGCCGGTGAAAGAAATGAGCTGGCCGGAGAAGAAGAGGCGGAAGTTCCGGTGCCGGAGCGCGGAGAAAGTTTTGCGGAACGAGATCCCGCCGGTCGGGGCCCGGCGCGGCCGGCCGGTCATGTCTTCGGGGACGTTCGTGGTGCCGTCGCGCGGCTCGAGTTGGGCATTCATCGGAACGGAAGACGGAACATCCGATGCCAGCCGACAACGGCAAGCGAACCGCATTTCGTCGCGAGAAAATGAGAGAATCCGCAGAATTGGCGCGGGAGCAGCTTCTTTCCGAAGCATGCGGTGTTTCGAATCGAGATGGAGCCGGGCCGCGACTATTTGTGCGGCGACTATTTTGCTGTTCGTGATTTTGCCCGAGGCTCAGGCCAGGACGCGGAGGCATCGACGATCCACTTCGTTCTCCGTGGCCTTGGAACCGTTCTCGCTGGTCCACGCAATGGTTCACGCGGCTGCGGTTCCTGTGATTCATAATACTCACCGGGTTTTGCGGGCCGCCGTGGTGGCACCGATCAAAGTCGCGTATTACACGCCGCGAGTGAGGCGAGCGTCAACGCCTCGGGCCGAAAGAAACGACGATGAGCTGGGGAGCGGAGCGGAACCAACCCGCGTGGCTTACCAAACTTCGCGGATGCCGAGCAGTGCGCGAGCCGAAGCCAGTGGCGATTATGATCAAGATCAGGATCAGGAGCGGGATGAGCCGCAAGTGGAACGCCGCGGTGATCGACCGACGGTAACGGGCAGCCGGGCGGTTTTGCGCAATGGGATTGCTTATGCGCCTGAGCGGGCTCCGCAAAAGGTGAAGAATGCGATTTGGGCTGCGAACACGCTCCGCCGCAAACCTTACGTCTGGGGCGGTGGCCACGGTTCATTTTACGATTCGGGTTACGACTGTTCGGGGACGGTCTCGTTCGCGCTTCACGGCGCGGGGCTGATCGGCTCGCCGATGCCTTCGAGCGATTTCATGGGCTACGGCGATCGCGGGCGCGGGCGCTGGATCACCATTTATTCGCGGCCCGGCCACACTTTCGCCACAATCGCAGGCCTGCGCCTCGACACGACCGATTTCCTCCGGGGCGGCAACGTCGGTCCGCGCTGGCATACGGACTTCCGGGACGCGGGTGGTTTCGTCGCCCGGCATCCTGTCGGGCTGTAGGCGATCGCCGCTTCCAGGCTGGAAGCCCGTCTTCTTTCCATCCGGGAAATCCGCGTAATCCGCGGTAGATTTCTGCAATTCTTGAATCCAGATCGCCGGCGAGCCGCATCTCACTTTCAAAGAGATCCTATTTTATGAACACGATACCGATCCGACCCTTCGCGGCAGCCAAACTTTTGACTTTCGCGGCCCTGGCCCTCGGCGGCTGCCATCTCAGCGGCATCAAGGGCAATGGCCATATCAAGACCGAAAGCCGGCCGGTCCAGGAATTCACGAGCGTGGAAGCCGAAGGCGCGTTCGATATCCAATGGGCGCCGGGGCCGGCCATGTTCGCCATTACCACGGACGAGAATTTGCTCTCCCATGTGGAGACAAGCATGAGCGGCAGTAAGCTGCGGATGGAATGGCACGGGCAGCTTCGACCCACTCATGGAATGAAGGTCAAAATCTCAAGCTCGACCTTGAACGCGGCGCGCCTGACCGGCGCGGTGNNNGGTGCGTCTTACCGCCACGAAACTTTCGGGCAAGGGACTTTATCTTGACGGGACCGGCGCCACGCGCGTCACCGCGGACGGAGCCGTGGATGAATTGATGGCGACGATGTCGGGCGCGAGCAAGCTCGACGCTGCCGACCTAAAAGTGCGCACGGCCGAGTTGTCGATTTCCGGCGCGGGCAAGGCGGATGTTTCGGCCAGTGAAGTTTTGAAAGTTGCAATCTCCGGCGCCGGCAAAGTGACCTACAGCGGCAACCCGACCATCGAGAAAGACATCAGCGGCGCCGGCAGCGTGCGGAAAAGGGACTAGCTGGAACGCGACTAGTTTTTCAAAGGCGGACGCAGCCGAGCGGCATCTTGCCTAATGGCAGCCGCGGAGAAGAACGAGAAGGATCAACGTTCCGATTACCGAGACGACGATTGATCCGAGACAGCCAAGACGACTAGAGAAAAAGGCAAACATGGTTGTGTCTCATCGCGGCGCGCGACCGATGCGGCTGCCTTTGACGAGAATAAATTGTTTCGTCGAGCTGAATGAATAGTGTGGGTTCCGATATGAGCGATGGCGCCGCCGATAAATCACCGGCCGGATTTTCCTACAACACCCGGCTCAACATTCTGCATGGCCCGCTCGAGAAAATCGACGTTGCGGGCCTGGTCGATGCCTGCACCGACCTTTGGTATAACCAAACGCTCTGCCAGGTGGACGAATCCGTCGTGCGCCTCGGCGTTGTCCACGGCGAATACCACTGGCACAAACACGAGAACGAAGACGAATTCTTTTATGTCGTCAGCGGCCAGTTGCTCATCGATTTGGAAGATCGCTGCATCGACCTGACGCCGGGAAACGGTGTCGTCATCCCGAAAGGGGTCATGCATCGGCCGCGTGCGCCGGAGCGGACGGTCATATTGATGGTCGAGCGCGCGGGAATCGTTCCGACCGGTACGACTGGCGTTTCGTGAAATATCTTCGCCTCGTCTCTGCTCTGGCGAGTTGCTGCCTCTGTGCGGGCCTCATCGCCGCCGAACCAGAAGCGACTCCGGGCGAATGGAAATTGATCTCAAACAAGGATGGCGTGGCGCTTTATCGGCGTCAGCGGCCGTTGTCGAATGAATCCAAAGCCATCGGCGAAATTGCCGCGCCGGCCGCGGTGGTCCACGCCGTTCTCAACGATGTGGAATCCTACGCGCGCTTCCTGCCCTACACGGCCGAGTGTCGCGTCTTGAAGCGTGAGGGCGATTCGATCGTGACCTATCAAAGAATTTCCGCGCCGCTCGTGAGCGACCGGGATTACACGCTGCGGATTCATTCCACCTCGAAGACAGCCGAGGGCGGCACGAGCTATTCAAGCCGATGGGAGACGGAAAACGCGCTTGGGCCTCCGGAGAAATCGGGAGTGGTCCGGGTGAAATTGTGCGAGGGCAGTTGGCTGCTCGAGCCGGCGGGCCCGAACAGCACGCGCGCGACCTACATGATTTACACCGACAGCGGCGGCGTGCTCCCAGCATTCATCAAGAATACCGGCAGCCAGATCGGAATTCGAAAAATGTTCGCGGCCATCCGCAAACAAACGCAGAATCCGAAGTACAAGGGGAAGGGATGAAGGATGAAGGCGGAGGGCGGAAAAAAACTAGCGCCTGCGTGTTTTTACGTTCTTGGTCATGGTCACGAAGATAGCGATCAGTTCGTCGGTTTCCTGACGGAGTGGTTCGATCAACTTCGGTTTCATCACGCCCGAGTCAGCCAATAGTTCGAGCCACAAATCCGATTCGTCGAGTTCCTGCTGCGCCCCTTCAAGTTTGCTGATGAAGTCGAGATCAGATTTTGCGCGACACGCCTCGCGGTAATGCGCAGCGACCGACGTTCCCGATCGCAGCAATTGTTTGCCAAGAACTTCCGCGACTCCGTCCTTTCGCGGTAGCGCGCGAAACAGCCGAATGATTCTCAGCGCATATTTTTTTGTCCGTGTCCGCAGATCTTCTGGCGCGTTCATTCCGTTTCCGCCTTCAGCCCTCCGCCTTCCTCCTTCCGGTCCCCCGCCTCCAACATGCGCACGCGCTTGTCGAGATACGGCAAACGAATCGTGAGCGTCAGGCCCTTGCCTTCGTTGCTTTCAATCGCCATTTCGCCGCCGTGTTCGCGCACAATGCGCCGCACAATTAATAAACCAAGTCCGGAGCCGGAACTCTTGGTGGTGAAGTACGGTTCGAAGACGCGGCTCAAACTTTCCGCGGACATCCCGCCGCCGGTATCGGTGAAGCTGACGTTGACGTGCGTCGCGTCCATGTCGGTGCGGATACGCAGAATGCCGCGCCGCTTCATCGCTTCGAAACCATTCTTGATCACGTTATAAAACGCCTGCTTCATCTGGTCGCGATCCAGTTCGAGCAACGGCAGGTCGGGCCGCAGTTCCGCCTCGACCACGATGTCGCGGTCCTCGATTTCCGGAGCGAAAAAGCGAAGCGCGTCCTCCACCAGCGCGTTCACATTTTCCGGATGGAGTTGCGGCTTCGACGGCCGGATCGCCTGGAGAAATTGCGTGACAATCGAATCAAGCCGCGTGATTTCCGCGCGGGATATCGCGATCGCTTCCTGCAATTCCTCTTTCACTTTTCCATCGAGCTTCCGGACTTTGCGTTCCATCAATTGGAGATGGATGTGGAGCGAATTGAGCGGATTGCCGATCTCGTGCGCCACGCCCGCGGCCAGGAGCGTGAGGGCATTGAAGCGTTCCGACTCAATCGTTTTTTCAGTCGAGCGCCGGCTCTCGGTGATATCGCGCAGAATGATCGCGTGGCCTAGCAAGGATGAAGGATGAGGGATGAAGGATGAATTCTCCGAGGCAGGTTCGCGGGATTCCTTTTCCTCCTTCCTCCTTCCTCCTTCCTCCTTCAATTTCAGCGGCACAATGTAGAAGTTGAGAAACCGGTTGGCCGGATAAAAAATTTCCATGTCGCGGCTGACGGCACCTTCCGATTGCGAAAGCGATTTCCAATCGAGCCCGCGCACGCGCTCGTCGAGGCGTTTGCCGATGGATGTCTCCGCTTCGAGCCCGAACAATTCGCAAGCCGCGTCGTTCACATACGTGATCCGGCCTTTCGCGTCGGTCACGATGATCCCTTCCTGGATCGCGTTGAAGACCGTCTCGATCAGCCCCTTCTCCTGCGCGAGCTGAAGCAGATAATTCTGGACGTCCTCGGGCCCAATGCGGCCGAGGCGCTCGATCAGCTTGTCGAGAAATCCGGATTTCATGACGCGCCCACTGTAGGGCGGGGTCGTTGACCTCGCCAGAATGTTAACGCGGCGAGGCGAACAATCGCTTTGTCGCGTTGATACGCTTCTGCTTTACTGCCTCTCTCTGTGCGAACGCTTCCCCTAAAGCCAAATCATAAATGCATCGCTGCTTATCACGGCTCGCTGGTTGAATTCAAAAAAGTAGGCGTCAAGCACGAGACGGCTGTGCGTGCCGCGTTCCAAGCCCTGCTCGAAGCTTGCGCTTCCCTCGTGAACAAAGGCCGCGACGATAAATGGAAGCTCGTCCCCGAATTCACTCTCAAGACCAAGGCCGGCGCGAAGATTACGCCGGACGGCGTTCTTCTCGACAGCTTTCGCCTTGTTCATGGGGTTTGGGAAGCCAAAGACACGGCGGACGATCTCGACAAGGAAATCCGAGCGAAGTTCAAGCTAGGTTATCCGCGCACTAACATTCTGTTTCAGTCGCCGGACCGCGCCGTCCTCATTCAGGATGGCGAGAAGGTTCTCGACCACGATATTTCGAATCCAGTTGGCTTAGTCGAAATTCTCAAAGGCTTCTTCGAGTATCAACCGCCGGAGTTTGATGAATGGGAAAAGGCGGTGGCGGAATTCAAGGAGCGACTCCCGGAGATCGGCCGGGCCCTAACTGACATCATTCGCGGTGAAGAAAAGAAGAACGCGAAGTTCGCGGAAGCCTTCGAGGAATTCGTTACGCTTTGCCGGCAATCGCTGAATCCAAATCTGCGCAAAGAAGCCGTCGAAGAAATGCTCGTGCAGCATTTACTTACCGAGCGCATCTTTCGCCGCATCTTCGGCACGCCCGATTTCATGCAGCGCAACAACATTGCGCAGGAGATCGAGAAAGTTGTCACGGCGCTCACAAGCCGCTCCTTCTCGCGCGACACGTTCCTGAAAGAGCTGAACCGCTTTTACAAAGCGATCGAAGACGCCGCCGACACCATCCCGGAGTTTTCCGAGAAGCAGAAATTCCTGAACACGGTTTACGAGCAATTCTTTCAGGGCTTCGCCGTGGACCGCGCTGACACACTCGGAATCGTTTACACGCCGCAGGAGATTGTCGATTTCATGCTCGCGAGCGTCGAAGAAATCCTGCGCAAAGAATTCGGGCGCGGCCTCGGCGACAAGAACGTCCACATCATCGACCCGTTCGTTGGCACCGGCAATTTCATGGTCAATCTCATGCGCCGGCTGCCGAAGACGCAGCTCGAATACAAGTACGCGGAGGAGTTGCACTGCAATGAGGTGATGCTGCTGCCCTACTACATCGCGACGATGAATATCGAGCACACCTTTCTCGAACAAATTGGCCGCTACGAACCATTCCCCGGCATCTGCCTTGTCGACACCTTCGAAACGGCAGAGAAAGAGCAGCACGAGTTCGGTTTCTTCAATCCTGTAAATACCGAGCGCGTAAAGCGGCAGAAGGCCGCTCCAATCTTCGTTGTCATGGGCAATCCGCCTTACAATGCACATCAACTCAATGAGAACGACAATAACAAGAATCGGAGATACGAGGTAGTTGATGCACGCGTCCGAAACACGTACACCGCGGACTCGTCAGCGACGAATAACAATGCGCTCAGCGATCCTTACGTAAAGGCGCTCCGCTGGGCTAGCGACCGCATTGGCAAAGAAGGAATTGTCGCCTACGTGTGCAACAACAGTTTTGTGGACGACATCGCGTTCGATGGATGCAGCCAACCGCTGGCCGGCGTACGCTGAAGTTTCCCATGACTCAAACCTCTACTCCCGCCGTCACGCGCGCCCTCGCCAGTGGTGGCTGATCTTGTTCTCGTTAGGCCCACTCGTATGAAGCGTTTTCTCATCAGCATTCTCATCACGGCGGCGGTTTTTGCGGCGATTGCTGGACTCGCCATCGCCTTCGGCGGACCGGGCGAGCCACCGCCCATGGCGAGCATTAATGACCCATTCGAGGGCGTGGACTTCGCCGATCTACCGAAAGTCAGCTACTGCACGGCTCGGGATGGCACGAAGCTCGCCTTCCGGGCCTACCCGGCTGCCGGCGGCGCGGTCAAAGGCAGCGTCGTACTAGTGCATGGCTCTTCTGCGAGTGGCAGCAGCATGCATGTGATGGCCAAAGGGTTCGTGGCGGCTGGTTACGACGCTTACACGCTGGACATTCGCGGACACGGCAACTCGGGCACCAAAGGCCACATCGCCTATGTCGGACAGTTGGAGGATGACGTCGAAGACTTCGTCCACGCGACCAAATTGGCTCAGCCTTCCACCCTGGTTGGGTTCTCTTCCGGCGGAGGTTTTGTGCTGCGATTCGCCGGATCTTCCAAGCAGAAGCTATTCTCCAATTACCTTCTGCTCTCTCCCTTCATCAGCCCGGATGCGGCGACCGCACGGCCGGGTAGTGGTGGCTGGGTCAGCGTAGGACTTCCCCGCATTATCGCCCTTTCCGTGCTCAATAGAATCGGGGTGCACGCCTTCGAGGGCCTGCCGGTGATTCGGTTTGCAGTCGCAAAGGAGAACGCAAAATTCCTTACCGCAGAGTATTCGTTCGCCCTCGCCCTAGACTTTGGAGCGGAGCGAGACTATCAGGCAAACATCCGAGCTGTTCGGCAACCGCTCCGTGTCCTCGTAGGCCGGAACGATGAAGTGTCCTTTGCCGACAAGTTCGCGGGTCTCTTCAAGGGAGCAGGGAAAGATATTCCCGTCACGATTCTTCCAGGCATCGACCACATCTCACTGACACTTGATCCAGCCGCCATCCAAGCTGCAATTGCGACGGTCGAGAGCATGGACCACGAAAGGCCTAACCAGACGATGCAGACATATGGTTAGGTCAAGGATAAGTTCGTAGGAGGTAGAGTTTTTGTTGGATGAAGGCAGTTTTGGTTTCATAGCCCATCGCTTTGATCGCCGGCACGCCTAGTTCAGTGGCTAGAAGCCTGCCCGTCTCGGCAGCTTGCCGAGATGCGGGACCAGAAATTCGTAGGTTAGGAGCTCTCGTGCGTCGCAAGGTGTTGCCGGCAAGCTGCCGGCAACTACAGGCTGGCAGCCTGCGCTCCCCAGAGAAGTGAACGCGGCCTTAACGACCAGGCTGCTCGACGCGATCGGGTTCGGTGGTTTGGCCGGCTTCAGGGCATCGCATACACTTCCACTAACCCGAGCCCCACTGTTCCGTTCGCTCCTCGGACGATGACCGTATAGTTACCGGGTGGGAGCGTCGCTATAACAGCCGACTCTTTCGGATCGTTGGGAGCAAGCCCGCTACTACTGATTTCGGCGACCTGACTGGAAGTAATAACCCCGCCGATCTGTGTGGTTTGCCAATTGTCGTTGCTCGCGATGGGAGGACTGCCGGGTGTGCTGTCATGTAATTCCAAAGTCGGATCTGGCAACGCGTTGGTTATTCCAGCCGCTGCCAACGAAGGTCCAATGCCGCGCACCAAAATCTTCTTGGTAGAATCTTGTATGATGATACCTCCGATCAAAAAGTTCGGGTCGCTCTGAACAAGGCCGCGCGTGCTCAAATTTCCTACTTTGCCTGTGGTGGCGGTCGCGCCTGCGCCGGAAATTGTCACGGTACCGGAGACACCCACGGCAATGAACTGATTATTAGCGAAAGCAATACCTCGAAGTAGGTTGGTTGTGCCGGATGCTCTTCTTTGCCACTGGACTCCATCCGAAGAGGTTAGGATTGTTCCATTACTACCCGCAGTGGCGAACACTCCTCCTCCAAAAGCAATCGAGTCAAGATTATCCGTTGTGCCAGATGTTCTCGTCGTCCAACTGATTCCATCTGGAGAAGTGATGATGGTACCTCCATCTCCCACCGCAACAAAGGTTGAATTTCCGTAGGCGACTCCAAACAGTGCTGCTGTAGTTCCCGTATTTCGAAAAGACGGGTTGTAGCCGTTAACCGGCCCAGGAAACCCGGAGCGTGGAGGATTAGAATCAGACCATATATTTGCAGTCACACCAGGCGGCACCGCCGGTTGTGACGTTACTGGGGTCCCGAAAGCAATTACGTACATCCCATTTCCAAATGCGATTCCTTCAGACTTGATGGCGGGGGGGACATAGCGGTTGTTGCCGCCGCCCCAACTAATTCCGTCCGTGGATGTCAATATGTCAGTCCCGGAATCGGGAGCATAGAAGACATTATTCAAAAAACGGACGCTTAGAGGGTCGCCGTATCCATCACTGGCTACCGGCATCCAATTTATCCCGTCTGTGGAGACTAAGATTGGATTTCCATAAGGGGGGTTGGAGTATCTTCCGCCCGCCACAAAGACGCCGTTGGCGAAGGTGACATCATGAGACAGATCACCAGTATTGCGCGTTCTATCGGTCCAAGTCACCGTGTCAGGCGATGTCCATATCTTCCCGTTGGTTTGCCCAACAATTACATAAAGGCCGTTACCGTAAGTCGCTCCGGTGAGAATATCGGTGGCTAAGTGTTGGACTTGCCAGTTGTCTAGCGGGTCTGCGTATGCGCCCGTAGCCAATAACGAAGTTATGATGGCGAATAGGCCGATGGCCAGAAACGCAAGAGCGCGGTTCTTTATGCTGTCGTTTTTCACATGTCGAGCGTAGGAAATTTCCAGCCTCGTGTCAAGCCGTCATCGTTAGCGGGGTCGCGAGCTTAATTGTAATGAGGTAGGGAGTAGGTGTCAGTCTGTGAAAACGATCATTGGGCCTCGAGTGCTGGATTTAGCTCGAACTAATTTCGGGCCATGCCGCGCAAAGCCCGAGGCGCATTCGCCGGCGCGACAAATTCAGCATTGCGATCTGCCAATTTTCACAGACTGGGGTTGCATTGAATTGACGGACAGTGAGCTAAGGGTCAAAACCCGAAGGAGCCCACATGAAAACACAGATACGTAAACCGGTTCGCGAGAAGGCGAGCTACACAAAGGAGTATAAAGAACAGGCGCTGGAGTTATGGCGCGCGAGCAGTCGGAGCGCGGCCAAGGTGGCAGCTGAGCTGGGCATCCGTGCGCCGCTGCTTTACCGCTGGGCGCGGACCGAGCGTCCTCCGAATAACGCCTCGTCGCCGGGACAAAAGCGTCTGCGCACGGTCGAGCAACTGGGGCAGAGATCCGGCGCTTGCGTGGTCTGGCTCGGGGAGCGCAGGCTGCTGGGACGATCTAATGACATGGGTAACACTTTGTTCTAATGACATGGGTAACACTTTTGCCCACGAGCGGGATGGAGCGCGCCTGAACAAACTAGCCAACAGCTGGACGGCGGAGCCGCCGTTTGATCAGGCGCGCTCTCCCAAGCTGCCTCATTTGCCTCAAGGGGAGGGCAGGCTCGTAGCATCAAGTCTGACGGCCAATCGAGGCTGGTCTCATTCCCCCCAAATCGCGCTCGTAAAGCAATCCAAGCAAATGGCGCTCGAGGAAAACTTCGTGGCTGTTGTTGGCCCCTCTTTTCAATCCCAGCAATTGGCCGACAAAAGCCCGCCCCACAAAACGCTGACGCCCATGCCATTTGATCTGGCCGCGGTTGCGGACACGGCGCACTTCCCACTTCTTGGGATATTTCACTTCTTTGATCCGTCGCGCTATGCCACGAGCACTGGGCCGATAAAAACGCGCCGGCACTTGCTGTCCCAACGCTTCGTGAGGACGCGCTTGGTTGTAGCAGCCGATCCACGCTCCGATCCGACGCTTCTGGGCCCGGAAGCTGCCAGCCGGGGGAGTGGCTGTCTCGGCTTTCAGAATACGATGCATTTGTTCGTGTGCTCCGTTGTCCTGAGGATGCGCTGGCCGGATAAACTCTACCGCAATGCCCAGGCGCAGCCACCAGACACTCAGGCGCGAGAGTCCCAATGCTCCCTTGCCCCCGAAAGGCGCTCCGTTGTCTACTCGGATCGCTTTTGGCAAACCATAACGGCGAAAAACCCGAAGCAGTGCCTGGGCGCACCGCTCTCTCGCTTTGATTGGGCAAGAGCACTATCGCCAACACAAAACGACTGTGCACGTCGCGCACGCTCAAGGGTTCGCAGCGCCGCTGATCGCCGGTGCGAAACCAACCTTTGAAATCCACACTCCACACCTCGTTGCAGCGCCGCGCGATTCGCAATCGCCTCCACGGAAGCACCGGACCGGGTCGAGCGCGCCGTTTGCGTTTGCCTGCCAAATTGCTTTGCGCCAGCCACAGCCCGAGCGTGCTTACGGCCGGAACGCGCTTTGCTCTGGGAAAAGTTTTTTGCAGCTGCCACCGCAACTTTTTCGGTCCCCAAGAGGGACGCGCCTCGCGCGCTCGGCACAAACGTTCGCGCCAAAAACAACGATACGCTTTTGCGCAGTAATGGGGTCGGCGCGAAGCCTCTCCCAAGGCTCTGACTCCCCCTTGCCGATAGCGCTTGAGCCATTTGTAACCGCACTTGCGACTGATCCCAAAACCACGACACAGGCGCGTGAACGATTGCCCCTTTTCCCTGCAGGCGAGGACAAATCGCACTCGCGCCTCCGACACCAAGACTTCTTTCCAAGGCATAGATGCCCAAGAAAGTGTCACCTATGTCATCAGTCTGAACTGTTACCCATGTCATTGGATCATGCCGCCAGCCTGCCCGTCTCGGCAGCTTGCCGGAGATGCGGGATCAGAAATTCGTAGGTTAGGAGCTCTCGTGCGTCGCAAGGTGTTGCCGGCAAGCTGCCGGCAACTACAGGCTGGCAGCGCGCTCCCCAGAGAAGGGAACGCGGCCTTAACGACCGGGCTGCTCGACGCGATCGGGTTCGGTGGTCTGGCCGGCTTCAGTGGCGGCGCGTTCCTTGAGCGCGGCTCTGCGGCTCAACTTCACGCGGCCTTTGTCGTCGATGCCGATGCATTTCACCCAGATCATTTCGCCCATCTTGGCGACATCTTCGGTGCGGTTAACGCGGAAATCGGCCAGCTCGGAAATGTGGACGAGGCCATCTTTGCCCGGGAACACTTCGACGAACGCGCCGAATTCTTTGATCGAAACGACACGGCCGTGATAGGTCTGGCCGACTTCGATCTCGCGCGACATGCCGCCGATGATTTCCTTCGCGCGCGCCATGCTTTCAGGGCTCGTGGCGTAGATGTGCACGGAACCGTCGTCTTCGATGTTAATCTCTGCGCCGGTCTCGGCGACGATGCCTTTGATGGTCTTGCCGCCGGGGCCGATGAGAGCGCCGATTTTCTCCGGATTGATTTTGATCGTCTCGATCCGCGGCGCGTACTTGCTCAGATCGGCGCGCGGTTTGTCGAGGGCCTGCGCCATGATCTCGAGAATTTTGGTGCGCGCTTCTTTCGTGCGCATGGTCGCTTCGGCCATGATTTTGTGGCTGACGCCCGGAAGCTTGAGGTCGAGCTGAAACCCGGTAATGCCGGTCGCCGTTCCGCAAACCTTGTAATCCATGTCTCCGAAATGATCTTCGGAGCCGATGATGTCGGTAAGGAGTTCGTAGCGTTTCATCTGCCCGTCCTCGCCTTTTTCCGTGACGAGACCGACGCTGATGCCGGCGACGGGAGTCTTGATCGGAACGCCGGCATCCATGAGAGCGAGCATGCCGCCGCAAACACTGGCCATGGAACTGGAACCGTTTGATTCCATGATCTCGCTTGTAATGCGGACCGCATAACGGAAGTCCTCGGTGCTGGGAACGACTGGCTCGAGCGAACGCTCGGCGAGCGCGCCGTGACCGATCTCGCGACGGCTGGCACCGCCGGTACGGCCGGTTTCGCCCACGCTGAAGGGCGGGAAGCTGTAGTGGAGAAGAAAGCTCTTAGAAGTTTCGCCGCCGCCGTAAGCGTCAATGTTTTGCGCCTCTTCGATCGGAGCGAGAGTGACGAGCGCCAGCGCCTGAGTTTCGCCGCGTTGGAAAATGGCGGAACCGTGCGCGCGCGGAAGCACGCCAACTTCGCAGGTGATCGGACGCAGGTCCTGATACCCACGCCCGTCCATGCGCCTCTGTTTGTCGAGCACACTGATGCGGAAAGCTTTCTTCTGGACGTAGTCGAACGCCTGCGAGATCGCGAACTTGTCCGCGTCAGGAAATTTCTCCAGCACCTTCATCTTCACTTCGTCAGCCAGCGCGTTCACTGCTTTGCTGCGATCAACTTTTTTCTCGTTATAAAGCGCCGCTTCAATGCGATCACCCGCCACCTGATAGGCGACTTCGAGAATCTCGGGATTCACATTCATCAACGGCATCTCGCGTTTCGGCTTGCCAACCTGCGCCGCGAGTTCCTTCTGGATGCGGATCATTTCCTTCGCGTGTCCGTGCGCGAATTCGAGCGACTTGATGAAATCCTCTTCGGGCAACTCAAAGGCCGAGCCTTCGATCATGATCACGTCGTTTTCCGTGCCGACGTAAACAAGATCCAGGTCGCTGTCGTTGCGTTCGTCGTGCGTGGGGTTGGCGATGAACTCGCCATTCACTCGTCCGACGCGCACGGCGCCGACCGGGCCGGCGAACGGAATATCTGAAACGGTAAGCGCGGCGGAGGCGCCGTTGATCGCGAGAATGTCGGGATCGTTCTGGCCGTCGGCGCTCAAAAGCATCGAGATGATTTGGGTATCGTAAAGATATCCGGCGGGAAAGAGCGGCCGGAGCGGGCGATCGGTCATGCGGGAAGTGAGCGTTTCTTTTTCGGAAGGCCGGCCTTCACGTTTGAAATAGCCGCCCGGGAATTTTCCGACGGCGGCCGCTTTCTCGCGGTAATCGACCGTGAGCGGAAACCAATCCTGGCCTTCCTTGATTTTGGTGGCGGAGACGGCGCTGGTGAGCACCATGGTGTCGCCACACGAAACGACGACCGAACCGTCGGCCAGCTTGGCGATTTTGCCCGTCTCGATGGTGATCTGCTTGGACCCAATCTGGGCCGTGACCTTGTTTTGCATAACTTACTTCCTCTGGAATTTGGCGAATCCCAGGCCGGTCACCCTGATTGTAGGTTTTAACCCCGATCCGCGTCGGAGCTAAAACCTCTAATCAAAGTGGAACGTCGGCCTGAGCGCCGGGTTTACTTTCTATTTAACGAATGCGTTACGGCCAAAAGCGCGGACGAAAGACGGAGCGTAAACCGAAAGACGAACTAGCGGCTATTTCCGCAGGTTGAGTTTCTCGAGCAGGTTTTTATACCGGTCGGACTCCGACTTGCTCAAGTAATCGAGCAAGCTCCGTCGCATCGCCACCATCTTGAGAAGGCCGCGGCGCGACGAATGATCTTTGGCGTGGCTCTTGAGGTGGTCGGTCAGCTGCGCGATCCGGCGAGTGAGGAGCGCAACTTGCACATCCGCGCTGCCGGTATCCTTTTCGTGGAGCTGAAACTCCTTCATGTCCATCGTGTCACTTTCTGCCATAAACGAGCCGGTATTGTAGGTGAAGAATCCGCCTTGGCAAGGGCGGGATGTTTGGGTTGGAGACGAGGCGAATTGCCCGGCGGGCGGGCTCGACCAGGGAAAGCCTATTGTTTTTCGAGCATCTCCTTGAGCGCGGCGGTCGATCCTCTCAGCGACACTTTATGCGCGTGAGCGATTTGGGCCCAACTTTGGCCGGTCGCTTTCGAGGCAAAGATCGCATCGACATTCTTCCGGGAAGCGAGCGCGATGGAATGGGCCACGTAAACGTCGCCGAGGCTGAGCCCGGTGCGCGCTTTCTCCTGCTCCAATTTCTTCGCGGACACGTCGGTGTTGATAATGATAATGGTCATCATCCGCGCCTTGTTCGTTTTCGCGGCGGCGTTGATCTCGCTGATCAATTTCGTGATCGCCTCCGAATCCTCGGCGCCGACTACGACTACAGAAAATGAAATGAGAGTGACGACCAGGAGGATGGACGTTTTCACACTCATCGGAGGTCACTAGCCGGACGCGCCTCCGGAAACCGGCTCGCGCGTTTTCGTTTCACGTTTCCCATCGTACCAAATATCCAGCTTAGCGCGAGAACGAACCGCGCTTTTCCCGCCGACCGCGATGGCGAAGGAGCGCCCGAGAATATGACGCGCGGAATGCATCCGCAGTTTGCGGCCGGAAGTGATGATGGGCTCGCGCAGCAATTTGAACCGGCCCATTTTTTTCAACGCCATCGTGAAATAGACTTCTTCGCCGGCGAAAAATTGTTCGTCGAATCCGCCCACGCGCTGAAAATTTTCCCGGGTCGTGAAAAGAAACGCGCCCGCGCCGAGATTCGCGGCGGTGAAGTAGCAGAGGCAGAAAATATAAACGAAAACGCGGCTCCAAATCGGAATCACGCCCTCGGTGGCGACCGGCGCGCCGCCGCCCGCGCAACCTGACGCCAGGGCGGCCAACGCCCCTGTCACATGAGCGGGCAAAATGCAGGTGTCGGCATCGACGAAGAAGAAAATATCGCCGCGGGCCGCGCGGGCACCGGCGTTTCGCACTGCCGCGATGTGCCGATAATGGACGGGCACTACCACGGCGCCGGCGTCCCTCGCGATCTCAACGGTCGCATCGGTGGAGCCATCATCGACGACGATGATTTCAAATAGTTCCGCCGTAGCTTCCGCGGCCGCGCGAATCGAAGCCAGAGCGCCGGGAAGCTCGTGTTCCTCGTTGTAGGCGGGAACGATAAACGAGAGCATCACGGCGGCACTGTAACCCCGAATGTTGTCGGGGTCGCGTGGCCGGCAAGAATCGGCGGGATTGTCTTCGGTCGTTAGACCAAATTAAATTTCAGGCAGACGAACAAGACAATCAAGGCGCCGATGAGCGACATGAGAAATCCGGCGGGATGAAACGAACTGCCGGGCGTGGGTTTCGAAAACAAGCGGCTGATTAGACCGCCCAAAATCGAACCGGCAATACCGATGAGCGCCGCTTTCCAAAAGCCAAGGTGCTGTGCGCCAGGATAAAGAACTTCCGCGAGCCAACCGACAATAAAACCGACAATGATCGACCAGATGATGTGCAACATAAGGATAACTTCAGGTTAAGTTTTTTGAGACGGAGCGAAGCCTAGCAGCCGCTCGACTTCGGAAGCGACACTTTTCTCGGCCAATCGTCTGACTATTGCGCTCCCGCCTTTTGATCGAGCGCGAGATAATCGGCCCGGGTCGGGCTGAAGGTATCGAGGACCATCGTGTCCACGATCGTTTCGACGCCGTGCGGAACGTGGCTCGCGAGATAATACGATTCGCCTCCGCGCAGGTCGTGCGGCACTCCCTCGACGATCAGTTTCATGTGACCTTCGAGGATGTGCACAATCTGCTCTTGCGGATGTTTGTGCTCGGGCATGCGGCTGCCGGCATCGAGCTTGGCAATCATTTGATACATGGAGCTGCCGTGCGTAATCGTGCGACGCCGAATCCCCGGCACGATGTCGATCCATGGATTTTCTTTAGGCAGGTCGCTCATAGATTTCTTCCGATCGGGGGTTCGCGATACAACACCTGCTCGGCCACGTCGAGCGCTGGCTTCGCTTCGAACTTCGACATCTCGACGCGCAGATAATTCAAGACCACGGGCGAAAGGATCATCCCCGGCACACCCATTAGTTTCTCGCCCACGATCAACCCGAACAAGGTCAGCCAAATCGGATTGCGGATGCGGGCGCCGATGATCTTGCTGTTCAAGAAGTATTCGAGCTTGTGCACGACGACCAGGAAGATGAGCGCCCCGATGGCAACCTTGGGCGAGACCAAAAAGCCGATGAAGACGATCACGGTATTGCTGACCACATTGCCGACGATCGGCAGAAGACCGCAGAGAAAGGTCAGTCCGATCACGACCGGCGCATAGGGAAGTCCCACCGCGAAAACGAAGATCGCCGTGAGGACCGTGTTAATGCACGAGATCGTCATTTGCGCGCCAACCACGGTCGAGAAGCTGCGGTAAAACTCGCTAAAACGCGCGGCAATCTCATCGCAGCAGACCGAGTAAAGGTTATTTCGGATCTTGTGTCGTTCGCGAAAGAGATCGAGCTGGCTGTTAAAGAAAAGGCTGACCGCGCAGACGATGCCGATGATGATAAAGACAAACGTGGTCGAAGCATTGCGGGCGAAGTTGGCCACGTTGCCCAGGTAATGCGCTTCTTCTTTGATCGCGGTCATCGCAGTGGCCTTGAGACCCTCGAAGTCGGTGAAGGGCAGTTCCAGGTCGCGCGCCTGTGCCCACGTAATCGCGGAGGGAATCGAGTTATCGGCGATCTTCGGCAGGGCGATGACGGCCGCGCGGATGAAATGCCCGGCCGTGTAGGAAATTCCCGCGACGATAAGGATAAAAATCGCGAGCGCGATCCATTTGTTGTGAATGAACCGGCCGAGCTTAGTCAGGACAAAGTAAGAGAACAGGAGAGCGAGGAAAGGAGCGCCCAGCTGAAGTAACCCGACGAGAATCAGCACGACGGCGAGCACGACGTAGGAAAATCGGGCGGGCTTGCTCATGCGGACTCAAGGTGCTTTTGCGGCGGTTTTTTGTCCAGCGAATCGCGTAACGCTCTACAAGTCGTAAATCAGGAGGGGCAGCTCGCGCCGAGTCTCTCCCACGCTCGCGGTGTTTGTGCCGACGCGCCTCGCGCCCATGCGCTGGTAGAAACCTTCCGCGTTCGGATCGACTTCGATCCGCAGCGCGATGTGCCTCAACTCCTTGCCCTGTCGGACCGCGTGCTCGAACAAGTCGCGCCCGATTCCGCGGCCCATCGCCGATGGCCTGATCCAGAGATGGTCGAGATGCAGCCCGTCGCTCTCCGTGGTCAGGACATAGAATCCGAGGACCTGATTATCTTCGAGTGCGCACCACGCTTCGTTCGCCTTGAGGAATTCCGGACGCATCGTCAGGACGTCGCGCCAGCTTTCGATCCATTCCTGCGGGTAACCCCAATGACTCTTGGCAGCGAAAGCGATTTCCGTTAACACCGCGGCGTCTTCGGGTTTGGCGCGGACGATGTGCATTTATTCTTACCGCAGAGAACGCGGAGGACGCAGAGTTTTCAATTCTTCTTGTCACCCTCTGCACTCTCCGCGTCCTCTGCGGTCAATTCTTTTGATTCTTCTGAGACGTTTCGAAAATGGGACAGTAAAATCCCGACGACGGGACAATCATCGCCGTGTGCGATTGAGGCCGGCGCGCGTAAAACGTTCCACAGCAACGCAAAAGGAAACGTTTCCTGTGATGGCATAACCCTTGCAAAGGGGGTTGGGTTGAAGTCGGAATTTCCATGCAAATGCGCCGGATTCTTCAACCCAACACACCTCGACCTATGATTATCCGCACCCTTCTCCTGTTCCTCATCGCTGCGGCCACGGCGTCGGCGTTATCGGAAGAAAACGTCAGCAAGTCGCTCGATGGCGCGCCCGGCGGAAAGCTCATTGTCGACGTCGATTTCGGCACGATCGATGTCTCAGCCGGCGTGGATGACAAAATTTCCGTCGCGGTCCACCGCAAGATCGATTCGGACAACGAAGCGCAGGAAAAGGAATATCTGGCGTCCGCTCCCGTGATTGTGAGCAAGGAAGGGAACACGGTGACCGTGCGCGCGCGCCGGCAAAATAAAGAGCACAATCTGAATTGGTCGGGCCGCTGCAGCATGGACGCGCGCTACACAGTGCATGTCCCGAAGAGTTTCAATTCGGAACTGCGCACCGGTGGCGGCACCATCATGGTGGCGGAAATCGCGGGAACGCTGAGCGCGGATACCAGCGGCGGGAAGCTGAAATTCACTCATCTCAAGGGCTCGACCGGCGCGACCACCAGCGGCGGCAGCATCGAGCTCAATGGCTGCGAAGGGCCGCTCAAAGTGGACACAAGCGGTGGCCGGATCGAAGCGATGGACGGCAGCGGTTCGCTGGAAGCGCATACTTCCGGCGGCTCTATTGTGGTGCGGAATTTCAGCGGCGATACCAAAGTGGAAACCAGCGGCGGACGGCTCATTTTCGAAAACATCAATGGCAAAATAACCGGGCGCAGCTCCGGAGGATCGATCAGCGCGAAGTTGAAATCGCCGGTTCCCGGCGACGTGGATTTGGAAACTTCCGCAGGCAGCATCGACGTGATGGTTCCGGCGGACGCGGGGTTGGATGTCGAAGCGGATACGAGTTCGGGCCGTGTGACCAGCGAGCTGCCATTTACCGGCGTCCGGACCGACCGCGAATCGATGAAGGGGAAAATCAACGGCGGCGGGAAGTCGCTCGTTCTCCGATCCGGCGCCGGGAGCATTTCGATCAAACCCGCTTCAGCAGAAGTAGCCGCGAGATAATTCGGAGGCGGCATGAACGATCTGCGCTTCGCTTTTCGGCAGCTGCGGAAATCGCTGGGCTTCACTCTCATCGCCGTTCTCACCCTCGCGCTCGGGATCGGCGCGAACACTGCAATCTTCAGTGTCATCTACGCGGTCCTGCTCCAGCCGTTGCCTTATCCCGATCCGGACCGGCTCATGATCATGACCGAAACGGATGCGAACCAGCCGCAAATCTCCGTTTCGTTCCCGGACTATGTTGATTGGAAGCGCGACAACACTTCTTTCGAGCAGCTCGCGATTTCGCGCCGCGAATCATTCAACCTCAGCGGGCTCGAGCGACGCGCGCCGGAGCAGATTAGCGGGGCGATTGTCACTGCGAATTTTTTCAAGGTCATCGGGCTTACGCCGGAGATCGGGCGGACCTTTACCGAGGAGGAAGATCGCGTGGGCGGACCGCTCGTTGCCGTCATCAGCGATCGGTTATGGCAACGACTCTTTGCGCGCGATCCGCATGTGCTCGGGCGCGCGCTGAACTTCGGCAACCAGCCTTACACCATTATCGGCGTGATGCCGCCGCAGATGTTTTCGCCGCGCACAGTCGAGGTCTGGTTCCCCTTGATGCGGCGCACCGACAATCCGGACTGGCAGACTCGCGATAATCATCCGGGCTTGTACGGGTGGGGGCGCTTGAGGGCGGGCGTGACGGTCGAGAAAGCGTTGGCCGATTTGAAACAGATCGCGGCGCGGCTTTCGAAACAATATCCGGATTCCAACGCCAGCGTGAGTGTGACGGTGACTCCGTTGCTGGAAAATCAAGTGGGTGATTACCGTGCGAGCCTGACTCTTTTGCTCGGCGCGGTGGCGCTCGTTCTCCTCATTGCCTGCGCGAATCTCGCCAATTTGCTGGCGGCGCGTGGTGCCGCGCGAGCGCGTGAATTCGCGGTGCGTGCTGCGGTGGGAGCGTCGCGCTGGCAAATCATCCG
>QHBM01000055.1:3274-28298 GCA_003244145.1 Chthoniobacterales bacterium | reverse complement strand
TGCAGCGCGTCGGCGAGGCGGGAGCCGATAATGAGGGAATTCGGGTTGTTGCGAAAATCATCGAAGCTTCCGGCGACGATTTGCTGCGCGAGATTAGTGGTCTGGAGATGGGAAACGGCGTCGATGCCAAACAAATCGATCGTGGCGTTATCGAAGCCGGCGCGCGCGCTCAGCGTCCCGCGCAACACAGCCGAGCAGGCGGCGACGTCCGCGAATTGCCGGCTGATGCGCATGATTTCGGGCGCGTTGGTGATTCCGGCGACGGAATGGCGGCGCGGCTGATTCGGGTCGCGCGAATTCTTGGGCGGCACTAGGAGGCCCGTGGCCGCCGGCTCAAAACGCGAGCGAAGGAGAAGCGCTCCGTTACTTCCGAGCGTCGAATCGATGAAATTTTTCGCGAAGCCCTGGGTCTGCGCCTGGGTGCAAATGAAAATCGCCACGCCGAAGACGACGCCGCTGAGACTCAAAATGAAGGCACGCTTGCGATGGCTCAAGAAGCGCAGCGCGATGTAAAGCGGCGGTGTCACTTCCGGTTACGGGGCTGGGCGCGGCGCGATTTTCGCCAGCCGTTGCCGCACCGGTTTTCCCGGGCGCAGCTTGTCCTGGTCGGACAGCACCGCGCGGTCGCCCTCGGAAAGGCCGTCGAGGATTTCGGTAAAATCGAGCGTGCGATAGCCGACTTTAACCGTGCGCGATTGGACGATGCCGTGTTTGACGATCAACACCTGATCGACCAGGAGAGCGCGGGTGGGCAGGAGGAGAGCGTTGTCGTGCGTGCCGGTGATGATGTTCATCTCGCCCGTCATGCCGGCCATTAGATTCTCGGGCGGATTTTCCAACTCGAGCACGATCGTGTAACGCTGCGTTTCGGGATCGGCGGCCGGTTGGATGGCCGAGACTTTTGCCCGGAACTGCCGGGAGCGAAAGGCATAGACCTGCACGATCGCTTCCATGCCGGTTTTCACTTCGCCCACGTCCTCCTCGTCCACTTCGCCGCGCACATAATTCTTGCGGGACGAAACTGTGAAGAGCTCGGCGCGTTCGGCCACCAGTTCGCCGTCGATCGTTTTAATGCCGGTAAGCAATCCATCCACCGGCGAGCGGATTTCGGAATTCTTCATCTGGGCCTCGAGCTTCTTGGCGGCCTCGTCGAGCATGGCCAGGTTGCGATCGCGCTCGATCCTTTCACTCTCGACCAACGCGCGGAGCCGGTTCACTTCGCTTTTGGCCTTTTCGCGCTCAACCAGCGGGACGTTGCTCAACGCGGTCAGCTTCTCGAGCCGGCCCAGATTATCTTCAGCGACTTTAAGAGCCTCGGTGGAGGGCAACGGAAGATCCGCTCGTTGCGTCGCAGCCAGGAGATCGGCGCGCGCCTGTTTCAACAGCCGCGCCGTTGCCTCGTCGGCAATCGTCGCGAGCAATTCGCCTTTTTCGACGCTGCGCCCGATCGCGCCGCGACCCGCGGAAAGGACTTCGGCCAGTTGGATGAACCCGGCGTTCTGCGCGCGGACGGGAAGAACGAGCGACGGTTCGATCCGCACCGTTCCGTAAATCGCCGAGAGAGCCGTGCCGCGTTGGACCGCGACGACTTCCGCGACCGGCAAGGTGGCGAAATAAATGAGGCTAAAAATCACCAGCACGATGGCGATGGTGGCCCAGATGAGATTATTCGAGCGAGAGAACTTCAAGAGTTGGAACTAATGCAGGTTTCCCGCGGTGTCCTCGGAAAACTGAAAGTAGCGGCCGGTCGCGCGGTCCCATTCCGCCCGCGCCACGTTCTGTTGATAGGCGGCCGACAAGAGCGCGCTTTTGGTTTCGAGGAAGCTGCTCTCCGCCGTGCGGAATTCCAGTTGCGAGGAAAGCCCTTCCGCCAGTGTCTTCTGCACGACGGTCACATTTTGTTCCGCACCCGCGACCGCGGCATTGAGCGATTTCCAGCGTCCCTCTAGAGCGCGAAAATTATTCGAGATCCGTTTTAACTCGAGGCCGACATTGGCTTCGAGCTGGCGCAGCGAAATTTCATTCATCTCGCGGATGGCGCGTTGTCGCATGACGCGCCCACCGACCCTGCCGTTATCGATGACTCGCCAGGTCAGGGCGATGCCCGCGGTCACTTCGGAAGAAAGAATGTCGTTGGAACTGCTGGCCGATCCGCCATTGGCGGTGTGGACCGTGACCGGGATGCCGGTGCCCGAAATGGTCGCGTCCAGCGCGGGGTAATATTCCGCCTGGATGATTCGCTGATCTTCTTCCGCCGCCCGCACCAGGAGGCGCGCAAGCTTCAGGTCCGCCCGCTCCTGGAGCGCTCTCGCGGTCTCGGACTTCACGTCGTAGTTCGCCGCAGCAAACTGCAACTCTCCGTCCGGCCTAACGACTTTATCCGGGGCTCGCAAATCGTCGCCCATCGCGGTCGCCATCGTGAGCAAAGCGCCCTCGTAACCGCGGCTCACTTCCTGGATGCGCGGTTCCAGTTCGCGCTCGAGCAGTTGCGCGCTGGTGATCGCGCCCCGCCCGGTTTGCCCCGCCTGATAACGCTCCGATTGCGTGCTGACGTTTTGGGCGAGCCGCTGCCGCTGCGCTTCACCGAGGGCGCGGAGCGAATCGTTAAATTGGGCGGTGTAATAGGCGATGCGCGTCGTGTGCAGTTGCTCGATGATCGCTACATTCAAACGCTGTTGCGCGAGGAGCACCTCGATGTCACCCCGGCGGTAGGACGCGGGCACACCTGCGTCGAATAAAGGCTGCGTGAAAAAACCGCGGGCGAACGCAAACGGACGGATCGTCGGTTCATCCGCCCGTTTGCCGCCTTGAACTCCGGCGAGTCCCTGTATTCTCACATCCGGCAAACCGCTCGCGCGCAAAACCAGGCGCCGTCCCGCGGCCTGTTCCAGCGCGATCCGCGCCTGCACGATCGCGGGATTTTTCTCGAGCGTTCGGGCGAGGGCGGCCTCGAGAGTAATTGCGTTCGCTCGGACGCAACACAAAAGCATGACAACGAAGACGAGCTGTTTCATCGTCCGCCTCCCAGTGATGATGGCGGCGCGGCGACCTCCGTCAGAGGTTTACCGGGCCCGGGACCCTCCGCCACTTTCGCGGAAAAACCGGCCGAATCCGGTTCGCGCGCAGTGGCCCGGGCGAGGCGCGCCAGCGCTACATTATGAAGATAGATCGCGCCGAGCCTCGTGGTGCGCGTGCGTGTCACGTCGGAAGCGGCCTGAAGAATGTCGAGCTGCGTTCCCAGGCCCGCGGCCAAATTGCCCTTGGCGATTTCGAGCGATTCATCCGCGTTCTGGACGTTGCGCGTTTCGGATTGCAGAACGCGCTCGGCTTGCTGGAGATCGAGAAACGCGCTGCGGACATCGGAGGCAGTGGAAAGCTTCGCGGCTTCGAGCGCATGCAGTGCCGCATCCCGGCGCGCACGGGTCGCCTGCATTCGTCCGCGCGTCGCGAAGCCATCGAAAATGTGCCAGGTCGCATTGAGACCCACGACAAATCCATGGTTGAATTCCGGACCCACGAGCGGGTCGCGTTCGCTGTAGAGTTCGTAGCCGGCGAACGCTTCCACGCGCGGACGCGTCTCACTCTCGTCGAGAATCAATTGCTGGTTTTCGATCTCGATCTCGATCTCGCGCGCTCTGATTTCCGGTCGCGTCACATCCGCGTAGGCGAGGCACTCGTTTAGATCGGGATGACGCGGACGATATTGGAGCTGACCGGCCGCCTCGAAATGCGAGGAAGGCGCGCCGGATGCGGAATCGATGCCGATGAGCTGGCCCAACCGAAGCTGTGAATTTTGCAGGCGCGTCTCGGCGTCGATGAGCTCGGGCTGTTCGTTAGCCAGAGCCACCTCCGCGCGGCTCACGTTCAACGCGCCCACGGTGCCATTCTCGAAACGCTCGCGTTGGGTTTTGAGTTCCTCCTGGAAAACACGCACCGATTGTTCCCGCACCCGGATCTTGGCCCGATTGAGGAGCAGGTCATAGAACGCCAGCCGCACATCCATCGAAACGCGATTGACCAACGCCTGATATTCCAGCGTGCGTTTCTCTTCATTGAGCCGCGCGATCGCGAGTTGGCTGGTGACCGCGCCGCCCGTGTAAAGATTCTGCACGACCCGCAGTGAGGCGTCGTAATCATCGGGCCGCAGTCGCGAAGCTTCCACGCGTTCCCGCCGGCGGAGCAGACCCGTGGAGACGACTGCGGGAAGAAACCCGGAGCGCGCTTCCACCACACGACCGCGCGCCGCTTCCACTTGCTTGCCCGCCATGAGGATTTCGGCGTTTTGCTTTTTCGCCAGCACGACCGCCTCTTCCACATTATAGGCCGGTGCAGCCGGAGCAGCGTCAGTCCCGAGCGCCAGGACCGCGAAGAAAAGAACAATCCCGGCACGAGGGCGCATGCATCCAATCTCACGTTTAGGGGCCAACTTTTTCAATAAGATTTCCAAAACGTCCGCCATCATAACAGATCAGGCCAGACTTTGCGCGATGCGGCTGCAAAAACGCCGGTAAAATCTACCTCCTTCCCGCGATTGCATCGGCCCTTTTTTGCCTTATCATGGCAAACTTTGCCCCTTGCTCCGACCGAGGAGATGCGGCTAACCTTCGTCTTTTTCCTGCAATGAACAAAATCAGAATTGCTGTCGTTGGGGTGGGAAACTGCTTCAGTTCGCTCCTTCAGGGCATCAACTTTTACCGGGACTCCTCCGGCAACGGCGCCGATGTCGGGCTGATGCACAGGCAGATCGGACCCTACCAGCCACAGGATATCGAAATCGCCGCCGCGTTCGACATCGACCGCCGCAAAGTCGGCCTCGACGCCGCCGAAGCTATCTTCGCTCTGCCCAATTGCACCAAAGTCTTCTGCAAAGAGATCAGGCCGACGGGCGCGATCGTTATGATGGGTTGCGTTTTCGACGGCTACGCCTCGCACATGCAGGATTACGATGCGGCGCGGACCTTTCTCCCGCTCGAAAAAGAATCGACCCGCGAACAGATCATCGACGAGCTCCGCAACTCCGGCGCGGAGATCATGGTGAATTATCTCCCGGTCGGTTCGGAGGAAGCCACTCGCTTTTATGCCTCCTGCGCCCTCGAAGCAGGCCTGGCCTTCGTCAATAACATCCCGGTCTTCATCGCGAGCGATCCGGTCTGGGCAAAGCGGTTTGCCGACAAAAATCTTCCGATCGTGGGCGACGACATCAAGGCCCAGATGGGTGCGACGGTTTTGCATCGCACCATTGTCGATCTCTTCCGCAAACGCGGCGTCAAAGTCGAGCGCACGTATCAACTGAACACCGGCGGCAACACCGATTTTCTGAACATGCTGAACCGGAGCCGGCTCGCCTCGAAGAAAACGTCCAAGACCGAAGCGGTCCAATCGGTCATCGGGACGCGGCTGGCCGATGATAACATTCACATCGGTCCGAGCGATTACGTGCCGTGGCAGAACGACAACAAGATTTGTTTCATCCGGGTGGAGGGAAAACTTTTCGGCGATGTCCCGATGGAGCTGGACGTGAAGCTTTCCGTGGAAGATTCACCGAACTCGGCTGGCGTGGCGATCGACGCCATCCGTTGCTGCAAGCTGGCGTTGGATCGCGGCCAGGGCGGCGTCCTCCATTCGGCCTCCGCTTATTTTTCGAAACATCCGCCGGTGCAAATGACGGACGACGAGGCCTACCTCAGCGTCGAAGAATTTATCTCGGGCAAGCGCGAGAGCTAGTCGGTTTCAGGAAGTATTTCGCCGCGCATCTGATCTGGCGGCAACGAACGCAAGCGTTCCCATTCGGACTCGAGCTCGCTCGCTTCGTACGAAACGAACTCACCAGTAGCCGTCGCGAAGATGCCCGCTTCAACGTCGAGCTTCGTAATCTCGCGCACTGATTTCCAGTAGGCGGCAATCTGTGGCCGATACCGCGCACGCAACGCGTCGCCCCGGCCGATCCGGTTTGTTTTCCAGTCGATCAGCAAGGCGCAGCCCGCCCCCGGATCGACGACAAGAAGATCGATTGCTCCTTCGAGGCAGTTCTCATCATTCATGCGCCACAGGAGCGGGAACTCCGTGTGCAGGACGATGGCCGGGCGCGCGAGGAATTTCGCGAGCGAGGAGGTTGCTGATGTGCTCGCGAAAAGTTTCCACTCGCGCGCCGAACGATCGGGATCGGGGGAACTCGATTGCACGACGGCGAACGCGGTTTGCCATTGCTGCGGGCCGCCTGTCCAGGGGAAGTGCTGGAAGAGGGTGTGCCACCAACTGCCGTAAACCGTGGCGGGATTATCCGCATCCGAACGCGGCGGGACAGGCGCGCGTCGCGTAAAAGATTCCGGCTCCGGCTCGGGTACTTCTTCGTAGCCGCTGGGGTTTTGTTTGCGGATGAAGTTAGACGCGTGCGCGCGCGCTCGCGTGAGCAGAGCGGCATCGAGTGAAGTGAAGTTGAACGCGGGAGCCACCGGCAGGTCGGCTATTTTTTTTGAAGCGCGGGATGTCTTTGTGCATGCCTCCGCCTTTGCGGGCAAGGCGTCGAACGCAACGCAGCTCGTTTCACCTTTGTCGCCGCGGAGATATTTGAGCTGTGAATCAACCGCCAGCCTGTCGTGCACGGGAGAGAAGAGGTTGCGATCGAATGCGAGCACAAGCGTGTGGCGAGCCCGGGTAAAAGCGACGTAGAGCAGGCGCTCCATTTCCTGCCGGCGCAAGAGCTTGTTCGCCTCTTTGATTTCTTCTTCCCGATCTTCCTTGTGCAACGCAGCGATGATTTCTTCGCTCCCCGGCACGCGGATGATTGACGGATAACGCGGTGAAAATCCGATGATACGCCGGCTGAGAAAGGGGACGATGACGGCGTCCCATTCCGACCCTTTCGCCTTCTGCGCGGTGATGAGCTGGATGGCGTCTTCATCGGAAAGGCGCACCGGGCGCTGGCGTTCCATTTCCGAACGTAAGCGCTCGGCGAAATCCGCCAGGGTTGCGCCGGCCGCGGCCGATTCGGCCGCGAACGTCAGCAGCGTGTCGAGGTCTGTGACCGGATTCTTGAAATCTTCCGGCGGGAGCAAGACAAGCCGCGCTCGCAACGCAGTGCGAGACACGAGTTGCTCGACCGCCGCAAAAAGTGGGAGCTCCTGAAGGGCGGCCCGCATTTCGATGAGCTCCGCGATTTGCGACGAGACAATGCCAGCCGCGGCGCGCGGAGTTTCGATTTGGAATCGGTCGCCAATTCCCTCGCTGAAGACGGCGAGGTCGTGATCGGAAATACCATAGACTTCGCGTAACACCCCGACGATTTCGTAGTGATTCTGCGGCTCGACCATGATCGTGCAAAGAGCGGTCAGCCAGGCGTAGGCGGGCGAGTCCGCTTGCAGATCGCTCTCCGATTGCACCTCGACCGGTAGTGCAATTTTTCGCAGTGCGATGGCCACGGTGCGCAACCAGTCGCGTCGCGGGCAAAGAATCGCGATTTCCCTCCAACTGCGCGCCCGCAATTTCTCGGGGCCCTGCTCTTTCAGCCAGCGCGCCAGCTCATCCGCTTCGATGCGCGCGATCTGGCGATCCTTAAGTTTTTCTTTGCCACCGAGCAGCTCGGCGGAGAGAGAAAGGCGGATGACCTGGCCCGGCAAAATCTCCGGACGAGGCTGAAATTCCACGAACTTCACCTGGCCGCCTATGCCGTGCAGGATCTCGCCGAAGGTCGCATTGACGAAATCGAGCTGCTTTTGATCGAGGCGAAAGGTGACCGAAAACGTGACCGCTTCGCCGGCTTCCGCGCTGACGAGTGCTTCGTGCACGCGCTGGTAATGGGCGAGATCGGCGCGGTCGTGATAGATCGATTGCTGGAAATCGCCGACCATGCAAAAACGGCCAAGGCGCGGGCCGTCAATCTTTGTCTCCAGCCAGCGTCCGGTCGCGTCGGGCGGGCGCGTCATTTCCAGCAGCACCGAGAACTGCGCGGGATCGGTATCCTGCGCTTCGTCGAGGATGACGATCGGATCGAGCTGGCGGATGCGTCGCGCGGCTTCGGGATGTTGGAGGAGTTCGTCGGCCAGGGCGATTTGGTCGGCATAAGTAACCACGCCCCGCTCGAGCCGAAAGTTACGATAGTCGCGCTGCACTTCAGCGGCGACGCAGATGGCGGTCTGGTTCACCCAGCGGCGCAACGGAATGAAGGCTTGTTCCCAGATTTCATCGATGCCCTGCGCTTTCGTCGAACAAATTGGCCAGCGCAGGAAACCTGTTCCTTCCTGATATCCCTCTTCCCAGGCTTGAAGCTGGGCGATGGAATTTCCAATCGTGTCGCTCTTCTTTGCCGCCCTTGCCCTCCGATAGACCTCGTCCAGATCAATCTCCGGGCATTGGCACGCTTCGCCTGGACGGAGTAACGCCGAGCCGGCCTGACGCCCGAGTTCCATGATGTGCCGCATCGAGGCGAGCCGCAGAAGTGTAGCGCGATTTTCGGGAGAGAGGGAGCGGCCGACACGCGTTTGCTGCTGAACGAATTCATTCCAGAGGTCGTCATCGTCCGTGATCAACTCGAGCGGCGCGGGCAGGCCAAGGTAGTGGCCGTAGTCGTTTAGAAGCTTCAGACAATAGGCGTGAATGGTGCCGAACCAGGCGCGGTTGAATGCGGCCAAAACTTCTGCGCCCGGCTTTGCCCGCAGTATTTGTTCGCGGGCGCGCTGCTGCATTTCATCCGCGGCGCGATTAGCGAAAGTGAGGACGACCAGACGCGGTAACGCGTTCAGCGCGTCCGGCGCCTGCGCGAGTTGCGCTATGCGATCGGTAACTGCGCGCGTCTTGCCCGAGCCGGCTGCGGCGATGACAGAAAAATTGCGGTCGAGCGTTTGCGCGAAACGATCGCGGGCGGCCTGGTCGCGCGGGTCGCTCACGTCCAGCTATCCTCCTCGATCGCGAGGTCTCGATGAGTCTGCTCCCAACGTTCGTCGATGATCTCCGGATCAATCGGAAGCGTCGCGAGCGGATAATCTTTCGTGAAAGTGAAGGCGCCGCGCAACGCGCCTTTCATTCCGAAGATGCCNNACCCATGCATGCCGAAGATGCCGGTCGCCTGCATGCGGGCGAGCTCGCGAAACGCCGGCCCGCAATCCGCGAAATCCTCGTCGTGCAGTTGCGGTTCGGCCTTCATGATGGTGGGCGAGAGAATGCTCACGTCCACGCTTTGCGCGCCGAGTTGCTGCGCGGCCAAGGCGTAAAGAGCGAGTTGGAGCGCATCGCCTTTCAAGACCGACTTGAGAACGCGCGGCGCGCGCGGCTCATCTTTTTTCCGGCTGCGCGGCGCGATCGACTTTTTGTTGCCGGTTTTGAAATCGACGATCCAAAGATTGGGCAGGGCCAGCGAGTGCGGAAGCGCGTTCGTCTTGGCTAATAAGAGGTCGGCCTGTCCGCGGATCTGAAGCGTGTGGTTTTCGCCGACGGCGATCGGTTGCGCGGTGAGCGGCCATTCCGCCGCCGCCCACGGCCAGCCATCAATCGTGCCGACAATGCGGCCGAGCGTTTGCGCAAGGCAGAGCGCGTTTTCCCAACCGGAATCCCACCAGTCGGGGATTGTCTTCCCAGCCTGCCGGCACAGGGTCCGCACTTCCGCGCGTTTGCGTTCCGCCGCGGCCAGAATGCGCGGCGCGATTTCGTCGCGAGAGGGCCAGGCAGTGAAAGTTTCCGCGCCGCCGAAGATGGCGGCCAGCCATTTGTGCGTCCATTTGCCGACGGTTGCATTCCAGACGTAGGTCGCGTCTTCCGCGCCTTCGACGCCCAGATAGCGCTCCATCCAGATGAGGGCCGGCGATTTGAGTAACGCTTCCGTGTCGCTCACACTCAACGGCTTGATGTCGTTAGGCGCGGTGCGCAGGGAGAAGTCGTATTCGTTCGATGGTTCTAGAGCGCGGCGCGCCAGATATGCCACGCGCGTTTGGACAACACCCGGCGTCTCCACCGTGTCGTTAGGCGAATCGAAGTTGGCGGCGTCGAGCCAACGGCGAGTTGCGTCTCGCAGAGCGCGCATGTTCGCCCGGGAAATGGGCTCGCCCTGAATCGCGTGGTAGACGTTGCCGAAAAATTCACTCGGATTAGAGACGCGCTCCGGCGCCGCTTCCTGCACGATGCTGGCGGTAAGCGCGAGCCCGTGCGTGGCGGATTCGATGAGATCTTCGAACTGCGCGCGGGCGAGCTGGCGTTGTTGCGTCGCGCCGAGGAACAACGTCGCGCCTTCGCGCACGACGACGTGCCCTTCGCCCTGGCGGCCGCGCCGGGTCGCGGCGCGGTTGAGCTTCGGCACGCTTTTATTGAGCGCGTCGATCTGAACGGCAGGAAGAAAATCGCCCCGCGCTCCGGCCGGCCAGGCGCCTTCATTCAAGCCACCCAGGATTAGATGCGACCAGGTTTGATCCTCCGCCTGCGCGGGAGTGAGAAGCTGGACACGGGCGTAGGGATGCTGGCCAAGTAAATCGCGCGTGACCCGAGCGCTGACTGCCAACTCGTCGAGCCATTGCAAAAAAAGCGTGCGCGAAAAAGCGGCGGTGACGTTCGCTGTCCAAGCGGCGCGTTGCTCGATCTCCTGCCAGCGTTCGGGCCAGCCCAGCAGCGCGAACGCGTCGGCGCACGCGCCGAGGAATTCCGCGAAGGTAGCGTGGGCGGGCAGGAAACGAATACTGGCGAGCGAAGCGGAGATCTGTTCGCCTTTCTTGGCGCGTTCTCGAGAGGAAGCGATCAGGACCGTGAGATCATCGATTGCCACTTCCGCGAGCGCTCGCTGCAGCGCGTTGCGAATTTCACGGCGTGAAACATTTTCGAAAAACGAGTGTTCGCTCGGCAGAGCGGTTACGAAACGGAGGAGTACGTTCAAGCGCGGCGTGCGCTGCAATTCCATCCAACTCCAAAAATCGGGGCCCTCAAAAATGCCTGGCGCCATCTGGCCCATGGCATCGAAATGAGCGATGCCCTGGCGGGTGAGGGCGGTGGCGACGAGACGCGAGAGCGCACCGGCGACAGGAAAAATGATGCCGAGGCGTTGGCAATCTTCGTCGGCGAGAAACTGATGTGCCGCCGCGGCGATAGCCTCGACCTGTTCGCCCGTGTCCATGCCTGCCAGGAAAAGTGTCGTGCGCTCGCCGGCGGCTGCGTCCGAGTCACTCGTAATCTGCTGTGCTTCGCCCAGCGCTTCCTCCCAGTTGCCGATCCAGGCGGAATCGAGATCGTGCGCTTCCTCGCGCGGATTCTGCAGGATCACAGTGGCGCGCTGCGAAGAATGCACCGCCGCGCGCAGCAAATGCCAGAGCGGCCAGTGACCGCCGTGAAATCCAGTGATCAAGAGCGGGCCGAGCGCAGGCGCACTTTGCCGGGCGTGCGCGAGTGCGCGGCGATCAGCTTCTGGAAAAATCTCGAACTGCGCGGCCTTCAAGTGCGCGCAAAATTTCCGGACCACGGGGCGAAAAGCGGGCAGCTCGACCTGTTGGAAATCGGCCCCCGCTGCGCTGAGTTGTTCGAGCAGGCGCAGGAGATGATCCGGAGTGCGGCGGACAGAAATGGCAGCGAGACGTTCGGTTTCCGCAAGCGTTTCGTCGGCGAGCACCTGTTCCGCGGCGAGGGCCAGCAGCAAGCGCAGGTGCTCGCGCGCGGGCGGCAGAGTCTCACTCTGCTCAGCGAGAAGCGCACGAAGATACGGCGGCGTGACGAACTGCAAGCCGAGCGCCGAGAGATCAGCCTCGAGCAGGCGGCCTTTGAGCGCCTGAGCTTGGCCGCGTGTCGGAACGACGATCAGAGTGGGGCGTTCGTTCTGCCAGGCCTCCGCGGCAGCCCGCTTGAACCACCCCACCGTCGCACCCTCCCACGCCGCTTCCGGAGAGGCGGCGAGAAGCAAGGCGTGTCCGCGACGCGGTTGAAGCTCCAGTTCCAGTTGCACCCATTGATTGTAGCAGAACCGGCGGACAACCGCTGTCCAAGGCGACACGCATGGTCGTTCCGTTGCGTTGCCGCGCGGCGGGTGTTAGCCTCGCCGCTCCGCATGAGCCAGAATTACAAGGACACTCTCAACCTGCCCAAAACGGATTTTCCGATGAAGGCAAACCTGGCTACCCGCGAGCCGGAGATGCTCAAGAAATGGCAGGACGCCGGCCTTTACGAAAAAATCCAGGCCTCGCGCGCCGGCGCGGAATTATTCGTCCTCCATGACGGCCCGCCCTTTGCGAACGGCGACGTCCATATGGGCACGGCGCTGAACAAGATCCTGAAGGATCTCGTGGTGAAATCGAAAACGATGGCCGGATTTCGCGCGCCCTACGTGCCGGGTTGGGATTGTCACGGCCTCCCGATCGAATACAAAGTCGTGAAGGAATCTCGCGGCCGTTCGCCGCTGGAGGTCCGCAAGAAATCGGAAGCGTTCGCCCGGAAGTTCGTCGACATCCAGCGCGAACAATTCAAGCGGCTCGGCGTTTTCGGTGATTGGGAGCATCCCTATCTGACGCTCGCTCCGGCCTACGAAGCGGAAATTCTGCGCGCCTTCGCGGTCTTCGTCGAAAAAGGTCTCGTTTACGAAAGCATGAAGCCGGTTTTCTGGAGCACCGGCGCGCAGACCGCGCTGGCCGAAGCGGAAGTGGAATACCAGGACCGCCAGGACACCGCGGTCTATGTGAAATTTCCGATCGTGAGTGGCGATCTCGCGGGCAAAGTGAGCATTGTCATCTGGACCACGACGCCGTGGACTTTGCCGGCGAATCTCGCCATCGCGGTCCACCCGAAGGAGCTTTACGTCGCGCGCGAATTCAGAAAAGAGGGCGTAACCGAAACGCTCGTTCTCGCCGCCACGCTGGTGGAGGCGTTTTGCGCCGCGACCGGTTTCACTGTAGCCGGGATCGGTGATCCCGGCGGCTCGAGAGATGCCGCGGCCGGACCGGGACCCCCGATCCCGGCTACAACATTTCCCGGCAGCAAGCTCGATGGGATCACGGCGCAACATCCATTTTTGCCGCGCACCTCCAGCGTCCTCACCGCCGATTTCGTCACGATGGATACCGGCACAGGCGCGGTGCACATCGCGCCTGGGCACGGCGAAGACGACTACTCGTTAGGCAAAGCCAAAGGCCTTCAGATTTTGTCGCCGGTGGACGATCACGGCCGTTATACCGACGAAGCCGGTTTGCCGGACCTCATCGGCAAATACGTTTTCGACGCAAACGCCGACATCGTCGCGCTCCTGCGCGAGCGCGGCATGCTCTTGAGCGAACAGGTCTATCCGCATTCGTATCCGTATTGCTGGCGCTCAAAGACGCCGATCATCTTTCGCGCGGTCGAGCAGTTTTTCATCCGGATCGACGCGATCCGTGCCGACGCGCTCGCCGCGATCAAGAAAGTGCAATGGATCCCGGCCTGGGGCGAGAACCGCATTTCAGGCACCGTCGAATCGCGTCCGGATTGGGTGATCTCGCGACAGCGGAGCTGGGGTGTCCCGCTGCCGGTTTTTTATTCCGCCGAAGGCGAATCGATTCTCGATTCGAAATGGATCCGGAACTTGGCTGATCTCGTGGCGCAACGCGGCTCGAACGTCTGGTTCGAGCTCGATGATGCCGCGCTCGCGCGCGAGCTGGGATTGCCCGAAGGCACGCGCCATCGCAACGACACCATCGATGTCTGGATCGATTCCGGCGTGAGTCATCAAGCGGTGCTGGCCACGAATCCCGCGCTGCGCGATCCGGCCGACATGTATCTCGAAGCGACCGATCAACATCGCGGCTGGTTTCAATCGTCGCTCATGACGAGCGTGGCGCTACACAACCGCGCGCCTTACAAGGCCTGCGTCACCCACGGCTTCGTGGTCGATGTCGATGGCAAAAAGATTTCGAAATCGAGCAGCTACACCAAGCCGATGGACGCCGGCCATTTCGTCGGCAAACATGGCGCCGATATCGTTCGGCTCTGGGTAAGCAGCGTCAATTACACCGACGACGTGCCGTTCTCCGAAGAAATGTTCACACGGCTCGGCGACACCTATCGACGGATTCGGAATACGCTTCGCATCCTGCTCGGCAACCTGGCGGATTTTGAATCTGGAAACCAGGAATCCACGAAGGAGGAATTCACCCTCGTCGATCGCTGGATTCTCGATCGGCTGGAGAGCGTGATCGCCGATTGCCGCGCCGCTTACCAGGCCTACGAATTCCACAAGGTCTATCATACTCTCAACCAATTTTGCGCGGTCGATCTGAGCAGCCTCTACATCGATATCACCAAAGACCGGATGTATTGCGATGCGCCGGGTTCGCCCCGCCGCCGCGCGACCCAAATGGCGATGCGTCGAATTTTCGACGCGCTCTGCCGGCTGCTCGCGCCGATCATGGTCTTCACCGCGGACGAAGCGTGGGGCTATCTCGGCGGATCCGCATCGGTCCATCTGGAAACATTTCCGGAGGAAGCGGCGGAGTTTCGAAACCCGGAAGCCGAGATGCAGGTGGCGCAGTTATTGAGTTTGCGAGGCGTGATCGGCCAGGCGGTCGAGCGCGCCCGGCAGGAGAAACTGATCGGGAACGCACTGGAAGCTGCGGTGACGCTGTCTTGTGATGAGGCCGCAGTTGCATCGATCCCGCGAGAAGAGCTCGAGGAATTTTTTATCTTGAGCGAGCTCAAGCTCGAGGCAGGCAAGGAACCGAGCGCGACGATTTCCAAAACCGCTTTCCTGAAATGCGCGCGTTGCTGGCGGCATCGACCGGCGGTCGGGAAAAGCGCGGCGCATCCGGAATTATGCGATCGTTGCGAAGCTGTGGTCAGCGGCATGAACGCGCCGCAAAAATAAGCGGGAAGATTTTTTGCCACGGATGAACACGGATGAAACACGGACGGGGGAAATTTGGGTTCCTGTTTCTATCCGTGAAAATCCGTGTCTATCCGTGGCTGAATTCCTCGTCCTCTTTTTTGAATGAAATTCATCCTCTTTCTCTCGCTCCCGCTTTACGCGCTGGACCAACTCACGAAATGGTTCGTGCTCCGCTACATCAATTCGGAGGATCTCCATACCGTCGTCCCCGATTTCTTCAGTCTCGTCAACGTGACGAACAACGGCGCCGCCTTCGGCTCGTTTAAGAACAACAACACCTTTTTTATCGTGCTCTCCTGCGTCGCGTTCGTTTTTGTGTTCGCGCTCCTGGTCCGGCGGCGCACGCCAGACCTGTTGCGAGACCTGTCGCTTGGTTTGCTCCTGGCTGGCATCATGGGAAACCTGACCGATCGTTTCACGCACGGTCACGTCATCGATTTTTTGCTCTTCGATTTGCACATGCCGCTGGCGCACCCGTGGCCCGCCTTTAACGTCGCCGATTCCTGCATCTGCGTCGCAGTCGTCTGCTTCATCATCCACTCCTTCAAGAAACCGCGACAAGCAGCGGTCGAAAATGCCGAATAAACCGAACCGCACGGATCAAAGCTTGAGGGCACACTTACCTGCGATGCATCTGTTGGAAGTGCTTCCGGCGTCTTATAGGCGTGACCGAGTTATTAGGATCAAACATGATGTTCGGGATGTTGGCGACGCTCGGCTCAAGGCAGATCCTGCCGCGCCGGACCTTTCCTGTCGGCACTTGTTTCCGGTTGAGTACTCTCGGACGGTTGCTTCTGGCGATGACGACTGATCCTTCTTTCCAAACTTCGATTGACCAGCGCCAGTTCTCTTCCGGACGAACTTCCGCTGAACAGGCGAATCAAAAGGCCGCGGACGGGGAGTTGATGCGTCGCGTCGTTGCGGGAGACGAGGCGGCCTTCGCCAGTCTTTATAGTCGGCTCTCGCCTGGATTGTTTTCGATGATCTATCAAATCCTGCTGGACCAGAAGGAGTCGGAGGACGTTTTGCAGGAAGCGTTCGTGCAAATGTGGAAAAAAGCTTCCACTTACGACAGCGCCCGAAGTGCTTTGTTTACCTGGGCGGTTATGATTTCGCGGAACAAGGCGATTGATCGATTGCGGGGGCGGCAACGTCGGGTGCGCCTCGTGGAAGAAGCCACGACGGAATCCGCTATTTTTCCGCCGGACCCAGCTACAGGCGCGGATATCCTCCTGGGCCAGACAGACGAACGCAAACGAATCCGTGGCGCCTTGTCAGAAATTCCGGCGCCGCAACGCGAAGCGATCGAACTCGCGTTTTTCAGTGGCATGACCCAGGCGGAAGTATCGGCCAAACTGCAGGAGCCGCTCGGGACTGTAAAAGCGCGAATTCGGCGCGGCTTGCTCGCGTTACGCGACCTGCTGGAGACTACACCATGATCGACGAGCGAATCGAAGAACAGGCATCGCTCTACGCACTCGGGGTGCTCGAGGCGAATGAAAAAGCGGCCTTCGAGGAGAAAATCGCCGGCGATGGAGAGTTGCAGCGCCTGGTAGACGATCTGACCGCGGCTGCGGCGAATATTGCCCATAGCGCGCCACCGCGTTTGCCGCCTCCGCATTTGGAAGCCGCAATCCTGCAGCAAATTCGCAGGGCGGGAAAAACTTCTCCGCCGCTACGGCTGGAGCGTTTGATACCGTGGGCACTCGCAGCCTCGCTCGCGCTCTCGACTGCTCTGCTTTTGTTCAATCGGGAAAAAATGGTCCATCAGGTGACTGAGCTGGAAGCGAAGCGTGAGCAGACCACGGCAGAGGCGGCCACGCTATTGACGGAACGAAACCGAGCGCAGGGAGCGATTGCGGAGCTCGAGCGGCGCGAAACGGAAGCGCGGACGCAAATCGCTTCGCTCGGATCCGAGCGCGAACGCCTGGAGAAGGAACTGACCCGGTTGCAGGAGCGCGATTCATTTTCCCAAATGCAGATTGCGACTCTGTCTTCCAAGCTGGCCGAAGCGCCTCGTGCAACCGCATTCGTTATTTGGGATGCAAAGCAGCAACGGGGTATTCTTACCGCCGTCGATGTCCCGCCGAATGCGGCCGATCACGATTACCAGCTTTGGGTGGTTGATCCGAAATATCAGATTCCAGTCGATGCCGGGGTCTTCACCGTGGACAAGAACGGCGTGGCGAAAATTCCCTTCAAACCGAAACTCCCCGTCACATCCGCGAGCGCTTTTGCGGTCAGCCTCGAACGCAAAGGCGGCGTGCCGAAAGCGGAAGGGCCGATGGTTCTCGTCGGCAAATAGCCCGCGTTGATTGCGACCGGAGCGATGGCGCTCAGTCGGCGCTGGATGCGCGTCAGCAGCACTCGCTCCGGCTGCCGGAGCGGCGGAAGAAGAGCTCTGAAAATCGATGCATCCGGCCCGCGCGGACAGGCGGATAATTCACGCTCCCATTTGGATGAAAGACTGAGCGTCAATCGCGAGGCACCTCCGAAGCAAGGGCAAACAAACTATGAAAAACACATTACGTATTACCATGGCGACTCTCGTCGCTTCACTCACCGCCGCGACCATGATTGCAGCGGAAAACCCGATGGTGGGCGGCGCGCCCATGTCCGCGGAAAAGGATATCGTCGCCAACGCCTCGAAATCGAAAGACCACACGACCTTGGTGGCGGCTGTGAAAGCGGCCGGCCTCGTCGAAACGCTGCAAGGCAAAGGTCCCTTCACCGTGTTCGCACCGACGAACGAAGCCTTCGAGAAATTGCCCGCGGGCACCGTCGAGACGCTCGTGAAGCCGGAGAACAAAAAGAAATTGACCGCGATCCTGACCTATCACGTCGTAGCCGGTGATTATACCGGAACGAAATTGATGGACGCGATCAAGAGCGGTGGCGGAATGGCCGCGCTTACGACCGTCAACGGCGAGAAGCTGACCGCGTCGCTTTCCGGCGAGTCGATCAAGCTGACCGACGCCAAAGGCGGAACCGCCATGGTGACGATCGCTGACGTGATGCAATCGAACGGCGTCATCCACGTCGTGGATACCGTTTTGATGCCTTAATCAGACACGATCCAAAAAAATGCGCGGGCGACATCGTGAGGTGTCGCCCGCTTTTTTTTCCGCGATTTCACGCAAAGCGCATCTGTCCGTCTAGGACAGTCGTAACACGAGAACAAATCAGGCCCTTGCTCGTGAAAAAATATCTTGCCCACTTCTCTCTCGCTGCCCTCGTTGCCTTGACGGCCTTGATCCTTGCGACCGGCCCGCAGCGCCGACCTGGCCGCAAGCCGGAGACAGATGCAAAGGCAAGAATGGTTGAAAGAAGTGATGCACTCGCCCTTGCCTTAACTCCGCCGAGTGGCGACACCGCAGCCGATCGAGAAATTCGCGAGCTCCAGGGCAAGATCAGTGGTGCCGCGAATCGGACGCCGTTTCTGGAGCGCCTGGGCTGGGCTTATGTGAACTCAGCCCGCCTGACTAACGACCCGGGCTTTTATAAGCTGGCGGAAGCCTGCGCCACGGCGATTGACGAAAGCGTCTCCCGGAGTCCCGACGCCGCACTTCTGCGCGGACACGTTTATGAGGCGCTTCATCGCTTTGGCGAAGCGGAAAAGATCGCGCGCGATCTCGTGGCAGGGCGGGAGTTTGCTTTTGATTACGCGTTGCTGGGCGACGCGTTGATGGAGCAAGGGCGACTGACCGAAGCGGTCGACGCCTACCAGAAAATGGTGGATCTCAAGCCGTGCTTGCAGACTTACAGCCGCATCGCACATCTGCGGTGGTTGAAGGGCGACCTCCCGGGCGCATTGGAGATGGCTCGGGTAGCAGGAAGTTCGGGCACACCGCGCGAGCCGGAAGCGACCGCGTGGGCCTTCACGCGTTTCGGGCTCTATTCTTTACAGATTGGAGATTACGCCGCCGCCAGTGGCGCGAGTGACCTGGCGCTCGACCTCATTCCCGATTTTGCGCCTGCACAGCTTTTGCGCGGCAAGATTCAGGGCGCACAAGCGCGGACATCGGAAGCAGTAAAATCGCTTGAGATCGCCGCCCAAAAAAATCCGATGCCGGAATATCTATGGGCGCTTTCGGATGCACTGCGCGCGGATGACCGCGCCGTCGATGCCGAGAAAGTAGACGCCAGGATTTTTGCGACCGGACGCGTCAATGACCCGCGCACGTTCGCATTATTTCTGGCCACGCGCGCGACAGACGCGGCGACGGCCTTGGAACTGGCCCAGGCAGAGTTATCGAACCGCAAGGACGTTTTTACGCGCGACGCCCTCGCTTGGGCGCAGCTCCAGAATGGTGATGTGGAAGGCGCTCGCGAAAACATCGCGCTCGCTCTCGCTGAGGGCACGCAGGACGCGCGGCTCTTTTATCACGCCGCGGCCATCGCGGCTGCTTCGCGTGACGACCTGCGCGCCCTGGAATTCTCCAGAAAGGCCGGTGCCATTCGGCAAATGCTCCTGCCTTCGGAACGCACCGCGCTCGACCGCCAAGTCGCGGCGCTCTCCGCCCACGCCTCTGTCGTCTCATCGCGCCAGTCACTTTCACCCCGAACGACAACCAACAACGAAAGAAATAAATGAAGCACACACATATCAAAAAAACGGTAGCGGCGACGGCCTTCGCGCTCTTGGCGCTGGCAGCGCTGCCCTCCCCATTGCGCGCGTCGAGTCACATGGACGCGCCTCTTATTACCCTCGATCCCTCCGCTAACACGACCGACGTCTACGCTTTCCTCCATTCTGAGAATGGCTCCAAAGTGCTGGAAACGGCGCTGGCGGTTTACCCTTTCGAAGAGCCGGGGATCGGGCCTAATAAATACAATTTCGACGACAACGTCCTCTACGAGATTCACGTTTCTACCGGAGCCGATTTGGCCGCCGGCCAGCCGACGATCAGCTACCAGTTTCGTTTCACGACGACGTTCAAAAATCAGGCAACGATCCTGCAGTCGTATCTCGGCGTGATCCAGAATGTGGACGACGCCAATCAAAACCTGACGCAGCGTTACACCGTGACGAAAGTGGTCCGCAAGACCAATACCTCCACGGTTCTCGGCAGCGGCGTCGTTCCGCCAAATAACCAGGGCATCGCGACCCCGCGCTACGAAGTGGGTGACAAAGGTGAAAACGCGGCGCGTCCCGGCGTTTCTTCGCCCGCTGCGCTCGATGCATATACCGCCCAGACCATCGCCTCGTTAACCGGCGGCTACCGTGCTTTTGCCGGCCAGCGTGAAGATGGTTTCTACGCCGATGTGCAGGCCGTGTTCGATCTGCTGCAGTTTCGGACTGGAAAAACAACATTCGATAGCCAGGCGGGCTTCAATGTTCACACGATGGCGTTGGAAATTCCGCTGAGCGAACTCGGCAGCGACCAGCAGATCGTGGGCGTTTACGCTACGACGAGCCGCCAATCCACGACCGTCCTGACCGATGGCACCAATTCCGCCGCACCGACCTTGTCGGGACCTTTCCGGCAAGTAGGACGCCAGGGCAACCCGCTCTTCAACGAAGGGCTCGTCGCCATCCAGGACAAGGACCTTTACAGCCGCACGCAGCCGAGCGCTGACGCGAGCCTGTTCCAGAAATATGCTTCCACGCCTGAGCTGGCGAAGCTGATCAACACGATCGTCTTCAAGAGCACGGTGGCACCAGAGACAAACCGCACCGACCTGGTCGGCATTTTCATTCCGGACTTGATCAAGGTGGATTTATCTACCGCACCCGCGCGTCTCGCCGGAGGTGGCGCTGATTTCGCGGCCAACCCCGATGATGCGGGCTTCTCTCGTCTCGGCATTTTTGGTGGCGACGTGCTGACGAGTACCGTCCAACCGGGATTCGGTGGCAAAGGCACCGTGCCGGGCGGCTGGCCGAATGGCCGGCGTTTCGGTGACGACGTTCTCGATATCGCGGTCACCGCAATCATCAGCGATCTGCGCGATCCGAACAACCCGACAATCCGATCGGCTGACGGCATCGATAATGTGAGCAAGAACGACAGCGTCTATAACAAAGTGTTCCCCTACGCCGGCACTCCGCATAACGGCCGCAATCACGAGCACCACAGCATCGCTGGAACGGTCACCGACAATCGGTTCAAAAACATCGCCACCCGCGGCCCTGTGCAGACGGGCGATAACGTCCTGATCGGCGGCATCATCATCGGCGGCAATGTGAACAAGCGCATCATCGTGCGCGGCATCGGGCCTTCGCTGCCGAGCAGTGTCCCGAATCCGCTCCAGGATCCGGTGATCGAGATTTACCAGGGCAGCACCAAGATCGCTTCCAACGACAACTGGAAAGACACCGATCAGGCGAACATCACGGCGACCGGCCTCGCGCCAACGCGCGACGCGGAGTCGGCGATCATCGTGACTCTGGCACCGGGCGACTACACGATGGTGCTTCGCGGCACCAAGAACTCGACCGGCAACGCATTGGTCGAAGCGTACGATCTGGATTAGGTCGCTCCGTTCGAAACGCAGGCGGCGGGCCGGTCAGGTTGATTCCTGGCCGGCCTGATCGTGACAAGATCTTTGAAAAATCTTTTTGCTCATGCGGCCGCTTATGCGGTGGCACTAATCGGATCAACGACAGCGCTTGCCCACGATCCCGGACTCAGTTCCGCAAAGATCGCCCTGAGCGGGGACCGGGTGAGCGTGGTCCTTACTTTCAATGCGCGCGACATTGCGAATGTCGCAGGTGTGCCGCCCGTAACAGGGCGAGCAGGCGACGCGAATCCAGCGCCCCCGTTTCGTGATCTTCTTAGCCGCGCTGTTTTGGTCGAATTTGACGGTAATCCGGTGGCGCCAAGCCGGTCGAGCGCAATTACCGACGCCAATACTAACGTCGAATTTCAGTTCACGTTTTCGCGCCCAGAAACCGCGCACAATCCGGTCTTCCATTCCCTGCTCTTAAAGGATTTGCCGTTTGGCCATCGAGAGGTGTTTTCCGTTAGTGATGAACACGGACGCGAGATTTCGCGGGAGTTGCTGAGCGCGCAGAATGATACCGCTCATTTCGCCCTGCAGGCCAGCGCCGAGCGCCGTCCAGGAGCAAATGGCTTTCTGGATTTCCTGCGGGTGGGGATCGGCCACATTCTCACTGGTTACGATCACCTCCTCTTTCTTTTTGGACTGCTGGTCATGTGCCGGAGCTTTCGCACCGCCGCCCTTTTCATCACCTGTTTTACGATTGCTCATTCGCTCACGCTGGCACTATCTACCTTCGGTCTCGTGAATTTGCCGAGCCGATTCGTTGAAGCCGCCATCGCCGCTTCCATTCTTTACGTCGGTCTCGAAAATCTTTTCCGCCGCGACCAACCGATTCGCGGGCGCGCTCTGCTCACATTTGCCTTTGGCCTTGTTCACGGCCTCGGCTTTGCCTCTGTGCTGCGCGAGATGGGTATCGCGAACTCCGGCGCCGCGGCGATCATTCCATTAGTTGGCTTCAATTCCGGCGTGGAGCTAGGCCAATTGAGTGTCGCGGCCATCATCCTGCCGGCGGCGTGGACGCTGCGCCGTAATTCTTCGCTTCTGCGCGTCGGTCTGCCGGCCTGTTCGGTGGGAGTGGCGCTCGCCGGGGGCTATTGGTTGCTCGAGCGAACTCTTTTCTGAAGCCAGCGTCATTACGGCAACGGCGCTTCCATACCGATGTGCGGTTCCGGCAGATAGAAGAACAGGATGCAGAGAATCAGATACACCGACAACAATTGCACCCCTTCGATCCAATTCGTTTCGCCGTCGCCGCTGATTTGAAAGATGATGTAAACCGACGCCACCACTGCGAACATTTCCGGGAGCGAGAACTCCAGGTTCATCGGCCGGCCCAGGAAATAGGAAAGAAAAACCAGCATCGGCGCGACAAAGAGCGCGACCTGAAGGCTCGAGCCGATCGCGATCCCCACGCTCAGGTCCATTTTGTTTTTCATCGCCATGACGATGGCTGAGGAGTGCTCCGCGGCGTTGCCCACGATCGCGACCACGATCACCCCGACGAAAAGTTCGGTGACGCCGAACGTGGCGCGCACGCTTTCGATGGTCCCGACGAGAAACTCCGAAAGCAGCGCCACGACGCCGGTCGCGAGCACAAGGATCACGATGGCTTTGGTTCGGCTCCAGTGTTCGATCTCTTCTTCAAGCTCACCCTCGCATCCGATAAAAAAATGTTTGTGGGTCCCGAGGGTGAACACGAGCACACAGAGGTAGGTAACGAAGAGGACGATGGCGATGCCTAACGACAACTGGTGTTCCACGTTCGGCTTCCAACCGGCCGGGCTGGCCGAGGCCGTCATGTGAAAAACGGTCGGGATGATCAAGCCGATCGCGGCCAGCGAAAGCGAAATGACCGAAGTGCGCGCGCCGGATTGATTGAAGCGCTGTTCCTTGTGCTTCATTCCGCCCAGGAGAGTCGAGAGACCGAGCACGAGCAAAATATTGCCGATGATCGATCCGGTGATCGACGCCTTGACGACGCCGGTCAGCCCTTTCGAGAGCGCGATGCCGGCGATGATCAGTTCCGCGGCATTTCCAAACGATGCATTCAATAATCCACCCCAACCTTCGCCCATCCGGGCCGCGAGCTCTTCGGTGGCGCGTCCGATCCAGCCGGCCGCGGGGATGATCGCGATGGCCGAGCAAATGAAAAGCGCGGTGGGATTCGTTAGGCCTGGCCAGAAGCGCAGGGCGAGCGCGACGGGAATGAAAATAAGCAGCCAGTTAAGCCATGACTTCATTTCTTAGAGATCGGTCACCTTAATGGATAACAAGGTAGAGGCGCTCGCCGCGACGAGCGCCTAATGTTTCATTTACGCGCTTGGCACCAGCACTTGCCAAGCCTCAAGTTTAACCGCGTCATGAAACCCGTTACGTCCATGGAGGAAACCGCGCAGGAGATCGTGCGCAAGCTCCGCGCGGTCGGGCAGGTGGCGTACTATGCGGGCGGATCGGTCCGCGATCTTGTCCGCGGTCAGATTCCCAAGGACATCGACATCGCGACCGATGCGCGGCCGGAAGCCGTGCAGAAAATGTTTCCGCGGACCTACGCGGTAGGCGCGCACTTTGGCGTCATCGTCGTGCTCGAGAACGGATTTCAATTCGAGGTCGCGACCTTCCGCTCCGATGGCGTTTACCTCGATGGCCGGCGCCCGACTGAAGTGCATTTCTCCACCGCGGAAGAAGACGCGGCGCGGCGCGACTTTACCATCAACGGGATGTTCTTCGATCCGGAATCGAAGGAAGTAATCGACTTCGTCGGCGGACGCGCGGACTTGGAGGCGCGGCTGATCCGCGCCATCGGCGATCCGGCGCAACGCTTCGTCGAAGATCGGCTGCGGATGCTGCGCGCGGTCCGGTTCGCGACTGTGCTTGGATTCGAGATCGACCCGGCGACGTGGAACGCGGTCGTGGCGCACGCGAATTCGATTAACGAGATCAGCGCTGAACGGATCCGCGAAGAGCTCGTGCGCATTTTCCTGTCGCCCCGGCGCGTGCGCGGATGGGACCTGCTCGATGCCAGCGGATTGATAAGAAATATTTTGCCGGAAGTGGAGGCGATGAAAGGCTGCGCGCAGCCGCCGCAATTCCATCCGGAAGGCGACGTCTTCGAGCACACGCGGATCATGCTGGAGCTGTTGCCGGACGAGGCGTCGCTGCCGTTGGTTTTCAGCGTCCTCTTTCATGACATCGGCAAGCCGCCGACTGCGTCGGTGGATGAAGAGGGCCGCATCCGTTTCAATGGACACGATCGCATCGGCGCCGAAATGACGGAAGCGGTCATGGAGCGTCTGCGATTTTCGCGCGCGGAAATTGACGCGACGGTGGAAGCCGTGCGCCAGCACATGGTCTTCAAGGACGTGCCGAACATGCGGGTGGCGAAACTGAAACGCTTTATGGCGCGGCCGACTTTCGAGGATGAGTTGGAGCTGCATCGGGTCGATTGCGCGAGCAGCCACGGGATGATGGACAATTACGATTTCCTCCGGCAGAAACGGGAGGAGTTCGCGAACGAGCCGATCATTCCGCCGCCCCTGGTGCGAGGCGACGATTTGATTGCGCTGGGCATGAAACCAGGACCGCAGTTTGGGGAAATACTTGAGGCGGTGGAGACGCGGCAGCTTGAAGGAGCGTTGACCAATCGCGAGGAGGCGCTGGAATGGGTGAAGAAAGAATTTTCAGCCGCGGATGAACACGGATGAACACGGA
>QHBM01000055.1:0-3169 GCA_003244145.1 Chthoniobacterales bacterium | reverse complement strand
TGATGATCAGCGCCGAAGGTCCGCCGCTCGCACGCGCGACGGCGCTGGTGGATGTGCTCGAGGCATTGCCGCGCGAACTCCGCACCCGCAAACACGAGGTCGGCATCGCGATGCCGTACTATCGCGAGATTCGAGAGAATCCCGACGTCACGGCAAAAGAAACCGGCATCACGGTGGATGTACGGATGGGCGCGAAAAATTATGTCGCGGAATTTCTTGAAGGCCGCACGGCCGGCGGGGTCCAGACTTTCTTCATCCGTTGCGATGAGTTCTTCGATCGCGCCGGCATCTACGGCGAACATGGTGTGCCCTACGAAGACAATGCCGCGCGTTTCATTTTCTTCTGTAAAGCCGCCCTCGAGCTGGCCCGCCGGATGACCCCGACGCCGCAAATCCTGCATCTGCACGATTGGGCGGCGGCGCTCGTTCCCGCGCTGGTGCACCATCAGCAATTGCCGTTCGCCACCGTGCTCACGATCCATCACCTCGCGGAGCAGGGCAGTTTTTGGGGACTCGATTTCGACCTGACGAATCTACCCGAAAGATATTTCAAGCCGCGCGGGGTCGAGTTCTTTGGCCGGTTGAATCTGCTCAAAGGCGGGATCGTTTTCGCGGACAAGATCACGACCGTGAGCGAACGCTATCGACGCGAGATGCTCACTCCGGGCGACGCTCCCGGATTGGACATCGTTCTGCGCGAACACGCCCAGCGATTGGTCGCAATCTTAAATGGCGCCGATTACGAACGCTGGAATCCCGAGGCGGACAGTTTGCTCCCGATACAATTTGGACCCGGGCGTATCGAAGGAAAATCGGTCTGTCGCGACCTGCTCCTCGATGCGCTCGCGCTGGCGCCGGCGCCGTCGGGGCCGGTTCTGGGAATGGTTACGCGGCTGGTGCCGGAAAAAGGATTCGATTTGCTGATGCCGTTGCTGGACCGGCTGCTCTCCGATGATGTCCGGCTCATTATTCTCGGCGAAGGCGATCCCGGCTACGAAACCGCGCTCGCGATCGCGGCCCGAAAATATCCCACGAAGTTTGCCTATCGCAGAACCTACGACGAAACGCTTGCGCACCTGATCGAAGCAGGCGCCGACGTGACCCTCATCCCGTCACAAATCGAGCCGAGCGGTTTGAGCGCGATGTTCAGTTTGAAGTATGGCGCGCTTCCGGTCGCGCGCGCGACGGGCGGCATCCAGGAAATCATCGAAGATTACGATCCGACCCTGGACGCCGGCTTCGGTTTTCTCTGTTACGAAAAAAACCCGGATGCGTTCTGGGATACGATCAAACGCGCCCGCGAAACTTTCCACGACAAGTGGCTCTGGACGACGCTGGTCGAGCGCGCCATGTCGCGCGATTTCTCCTGGGCCGAAGCGGCGCAAGGCTACGAAAGCCTCTACGCGCAACTAACGCTGAAAGCGGTGGCTTGATGCGATCCATTCGCACGGAAGTTTTGTTGCGGAATGGCCCGGCTTCGCTACAAACGTCCCGCTGACGAAACCGCGCCGGCAGCGGAGTTTCATCACAACGTTTACGTGATCCTGTTGGATCCGAAGGCGTCGCGGCATCCCTCCATTTTGCAGGTGAATCCGAAACGCGACCCGGCGAAACCGTGTGTGTATGTCGGCATGAGCGGACTGCCGCCGGAGCACCGCTTTGAGAATCACAAGCATGGTTACAAGGCGGCGTGGGTGGTGAAAAGATATGGCGTCCGCTTGTTGCCGGAGCTTTATGCGCATCTCAACCCGATGCCGTACGAGGCCGCATTGCAAATGGAGCTGGAGCTGGCCGAGGATTTGCGGAACGAAGGTTACACCGTCACGGGGGGACATTGATAACTGGAGCGGCGGTTTGGAACCGCCGGACGAATACGCGGGTGATCAAATCGTTCGGCGGNNGTTACAAACCGCCGCTGCAGAAGATGGAAGCGATTTTCTTTCGCCGCAGAGACAACGAATAAAGCGAAGAGGTCGCCGTCCAAGTTTGCTCTGAAAATGGAAAGCACCGTCCAACTCATCGAGCCCAGGCGATTTCGTTCTGCCGTAGCAGGCGCGCGGACGAAGCCTTGCCAGAGTGAGGGCTTTCGTGTTTCCTCGCCCCGTCCCAAGGCGGCCGTAATGAATCCCAAGCCAATCGCAGCCAGACCGTGGGCCTTGGGGTTGTTCGTCACGCTCGCGCAGATGTTCGTGGCGGTCGGGCTCATCGCACCGCAAGGCCCGCTCTCTTTTCGTTACGACTCGCTCGTTCAGCACGATAGCTATTGGTTCGCGAACATCGTCGAACGCGGTTATGAAACGACCGTTCCGCCGATCAGCCACAAAATGATGGAAGTGTCGAACGTGGCTTTCTTCCCCGCGTATCCAGCGATCGCCGGCGTGCTCCATTATGGATTGCGCTTGAGCGTTTATAACGCCCTCCTCATCACGGCCCAGATCGCGGCCTGGGGTTTCTGGAGTTATTTTTTTCTCTTCTGCGAGCGCTGGAATGTCTCGCCCCGGCTCCAGTTTTTCGGCGCGCTCTCGATCGTCGCTCATCCGACGGCGTTCTTCCTCGTGGCCGGTTATTCCGAGTCGCTTTTCATGATGGGGCTGTTCGGCTTTCTCTATTGGAGCGGTGGCGAAGGAGGGAAGGCGAAGTTTCTGGCTGCCATCCATGGCTTTCTGATGTCGGCCACGCGGATCGTGGGCATTCCGTGCTCGGGCGCGCCGGTGGTGAAAGCGGTTTTCGAGAACGGCTGGACGGGGCTGCGCGACTTGCGCTCGTGGCCGGCCCGCTATGGGCCATCGATCCTGGTGATGGGCGCGGCCACGCTCGGCGCGGGCAGCTTCTTCCTCTACTGCCTGCTGCGCTGGGGCCGGTGGGACCTTTATATGCTGACGCAGCAAGCCGGCTGGTCGATTATGCCCGATTACCTGGCCGTCTTTAAACCGGAAAGTTATCGCTGGCTGGTTCCGGCGTTGAAAAACCCGACCGAGGCGAGCCAGATGGCGATGACCCTCGGCGCGGCGCTTTTGGGCGCCGTGACGCTGTGCGAGCTGTTGCCGGCCATCCGGCGAAAGGCCCGGTTTGCGACGCGCGCCGGTTTCTACTTCTGCGCGGTGGTCATCTATTACATCTCCGTCAGCGGCGTGGCCTCGGTGGAGATGGAGAGCATGCTCCGCTACGA
>QHBM01000105.1 GCA_003244145.1 Chthoniobacterales bacterium | reverse complement strand
TGCGGCACCATTTCGCCGCCGATCTTGGAAAAGCGCGAGAGCCGCCCTTCGATGTAGAGAAACCCGTCCTCATCAAAGCGCCCGATGTCGCCGGTCTTGAACCAACCGTCGCGCAGCACTTCCGCCGATTTCTCCGGCGCATTGAGATAGCCTTCGAAAACATTCGCTCCGCGAAGCCAGAGCATGCCGGTATCATGGAGCGAGCCTTTGGCGTCGGTTTCGGGATCGCGAATCTCGGCGGCAATACCGGCCAGAAGTTTCCCCGTGGAGCCGGGCCGGTTAGTTGGTTGCGCGAGCGCGCCCGGCGCGCCGGCATTTATGTCCGGCAGGTTCACGCTCACGACCGGCGAAGTTTCTGTGAGTCCGTAGCCTTGGAACACTGGCTTCCCAAATCGCGCTTCAAACGCCTCCGCCAACTCGTCCGAAAGTTTTTCCGCGCCGGTCACGAGCAAGCGCAAACTGCGCAATTGGGCCGGCTCCGCTTTTCGCAAATAAGCGCGCAAGAACGTCGGCGTCGCCAGCATGACCGTGATGGCGTGCTGATCGACCAGAGCCGCGATTTTTGCGGCCTCGAGCGGGTTCGGATAACTGACGGTGTGGACTCCCTCAATGAGCGGATACCAAAGCGTGACGGTGCAACCGAAGCTGTGGAAAAATGGCAGGGAAGCCAGAACGACATCGTCCTTTTGCGCGTCGAGCGCGACTGCGAATTGCGAGACGTTGCCCAGAAGATTGCGATGACTGAGGACGACACCTTTGGGTTTGCCCGAGGTTCCGCTGGTGAAGAGAAGCACTGCCTCCTCGCGGTCACCCACGCGCGGCAACGCCAGAATGCTAGAGATGAGACGCGCGGGCAGCGTCACTCCCAGAATCCACCACGCGAGGATCGCCTTTTTCATCGGCGGCAGGACTTCGTCGAGGTGAATCACTTGCGACGTCCAAGGGAAATCCTCGAGCCGTTTCGCCATCAACCGCGCGGTGATGATCGTGCTTAACCCAGCTTGTTCTATCGCCGATTCGATCGCGTCGTGTGCACTGGTGAAATTCAAGTTCACCGGAATTTTTCCCGCGAGCACCACCGCGAGATTCGCGACCACGCCACCTTTCCCGGCGGGCAAGAGAACCCCGATGCGCCTCTCGAGACATTTTTTTCTTAAGTGCCGGCTGAGCGCCAGCGCGACGCCGAGGAGTTTGCTGCGCGACAGACTGGAGTTATCGAGTCCGTCGGTGATCGCGGTCCGGAATGGATGCCGTTTTAATCCGCGAAGAGAAGCTTGGGCGAGATGTCCGCGGAGGATCGGCCGGTGGCCGTAACAAATTTCTCCTAGTTTCAGCAGCTCTTCCCGCAGCGTCGCGATATCGGCCCTTTCCGCCGGAAGCGGATGGCCGAACGCCACCATTACCCGGTACGGAATCGAACTCGGCCATTTGGAAAAAAAGCGGCCGCCTTTGAAGGAAAAGATCGAACCCCAGAGGCGATCGAGCCAGACCGGGACAACCGGCGCTTCTGCTTCCCGCGCGATGATCTCGTAGCCGCGCCGCAGCCGCATCAAGGAGCCGCTGCGCGAAAGCTCTCCTTCGGGGAAGAGGCAAACAATTTCGCCCGCGCGGATCCGCGTTGCGGCCTCGCGCATGGCCTCCTTCGCTTTGCGAGCGGTAATGGGAATGCAGCCGACCGCGTGCAAGACCGGATGGAGGAGGCGGTTTCGGTAAACACCGGCATCGACGATGAAACGAATGGGCCGCGGGCAGGCGAGGGAAAGCACGATGGCGTCCACCCAGGTGATGTGATTTGGCAGGAGAAGAAAACCACCGGGCGGAAGGTATTCGCGGCCGGTCGTCGTGACGCGGTAAATCAGCCGCGCCAGCGCCAGGCCAAAAAAGCACAGCACGCGTTCGAAGCCGGAAAGTTTTGCCATCATTTATGGTTTACAAGGAGGCGGTTGTTCCGTGCAATCTGCAAAATACATGACCTCCAGCGACCCACAGCCGAAAACCGGAGCACGAACCGCGCTTTCGCTGCTCCTCGGCATCAATCTTTTTAACTACATCGACCGCTACATTCTGGCAGCGGTCGAGCCCGAAATTCGCCACACCTTTTTCGCCGCGGACGATATCGACGCCAAAGCCAAGACCGGAACGCTCGCGACCGCGTTCCTGGTCAGCTACATGATTAGCGCGCCGATTTTTGGACGCCTGGCGGATCGATGGTCGCGCTGGTTCCTCATCGGCGGCGGCGTGGCTGTATGGAGTTTGGCCAGCGGAGCCACGGGATTCGCGGGATCGTTTCTCATTCTGCTCGTGACGCGCATTTTCGTCGGCATCGGTGAAGGCGCCTACGGCCCGGCCGCGCCGACAATTCTGGCGGACCTTTATCCGCTCCAAATTCGCGGACGGATCATGGCGGTTTTCTTCATGGCGATTCCGGTCGGGAGCGCGCTCGGTTACGCGTTTGGCGGATGGGCCAACGGACACTTTGGCTGGCGCTGGGCCTTTTATCTGGTCATGCCGCCGGGTCTTTTGCTCGCGGTGTTGTGCATGTTCATGCGCGAGCCGCGCGATGCCGAAGCGAGGCGCCTTGCCAAGAGTCAACGAAAAAGCCGGCGGGCGGATTTGGCCGTGCTCTTTCGGACGCGCTCTTACGTTTTGAATACGCTCGCGAGCGCGGCGATGACGTTCGCCATCGGAGGAATCGCGTTTTGGACGCCCACCTACATCTACGAATATCGCGGGCAAGCCGACCTGGGCCGGATCAATATGATTTTCGGCGCGCTCACGGTCGTGGCGGGAATCTTCGCGACGCTACTGGGCGGATGGGCTGGGGACAAATTGCGTCCTCGTTTTGCCGGCTCCTATTTTCTGGTGTCGGGAATCGGGATGGTCATCGCGTTCCCGTTTATTTTGGGAATGTTGTTTCTTCCATTTCCCTGGGCGTGGGTCGCGATTTTCTTTGCGGTATTTTTCCTTTTCCTAAACACAGGGCCGGCGAATACGGCGCTCGCGAACGTGACGCATCCATCGATCCGCGCCACCGGATTCGCGTTCAACATTTTGATCATACACGCGCTCGGTGACGCAATTTCGCCGCCGCTTATCGGCGCCATTGCCGGCCGCACCAATATGAATGTCGCTTTCGTTGTCGTATCGGCCACCGTGTTGCTTTCCGGATTGCTCTGGCTTCGCGGGATGAAGTATCTGCCAGCCGATACTGCGGCGGTGGAAATCGCCGCCGAGAGTCGGCTCGCGTGACAGCAAACAAAAACAGGAGGAGCGCCGGGTGGCACTCCTGCTGTTAAATTGCGAACTTCGTTGTTCCTAACCTTACGGGGTCGGCGAGGTTTCCGGTTCCGTGGACTTCTTCGTCGGCTTCTTAGTCGACTTTGGAGTGGACGATTCCGTCGAAGTTTCGGTCGTCGTTGCATCGGTCTTCGGAGCCTTCTCAGTCTTGGCCTCGGTTTTCTTGGTGCTGCTCTTCGTGGAATCAGCACTGCTCTTCTTCTCGCTGCTGGTGGACTTTTCGGTGGCCGGGCTCTTCGTGGTGCTGGACTTCTCGGTGGTCGAACTCTTCTTAGTCGAGGAGCTAGCCGAAGGTTTCGCCGTTGATGTCGGAGGCTGGACGGGCGCTGTCGCTGCTGGTGTAGAACTTGCCTTCGTCGCGGGCGTCATGGTTGCTGCCGCGGTTGGCGCGGTGGCCGCCGCAGTGGCGGTGACTGCTGGCGTCGCAGTCGGAGCGACGGTTGCATTTGTTGACGCGTTTGAGTTAGTCGCGGTCGTTCCGGTGGTCGCGCTCACGCTCATGTCGAACCGCGGGGCGGTGACACCGTAGTAGCCGTAGACCGTCGTCATATATTCAGGCCGGCTGTATTCTTCGATTCGAGTCGATTCCCAAACAGGAGCACTGTAGATTTTTTCGCGTTCGATCCGAGTCGTATAAACCCGCGGATCGGAACTCGAAGCGAAAACGCTCCAGGGAGCGGCCACCGTTTTCGACGTGGTGGTCGTTGTCCCGCCGCCGCTGGTGGAAACAACCACATAAGCGAGGCAACCCGTGCTGCGATCGAGGACGAAATCCTTGATCACGCCGACATCCTGGCCGCGGGAATCCTTGATTTTGGAACCGACGACACTGGTGCTTTGGATGTACCCGGTCGTGGTAGTTGAGGTTTGGGTCTGAGCGTTGGCCGGAGCAATGGCGAGACCCATGATGGCCAGTGTTGCTCCGAGTAGAATAGATTTTTTCATAAGGTTGTAGTTAACAGTGACGGAACGCGCTTCTGCGTTATTCAGGAGCGCTGTTAATGATTCGTTAGACCAGGCCAATTTGGATGTGAAAGGTGCGCGGCGATTCGGCGTGAATTGACACGCTCATGCGCCCGCTCATACTCTCCGGTCAATTACGGCGGGGTAGCCAAGTGGTAAGGTCGGGGTCTGCAAAACCTCTATTCGCGGGTTCGATTCCCGCCCCCGCCTGATCGTTAGGCCACTCGCTCCATGGCGTCGCAGTCCTCACAACTTTTCGCCCAAGCCCAAAAGCGCATTCCTGGCGGCGTGAATTCTCCCGTGCGCGCTTTCCGCGGTCTCGGGCGCGACCCGTTTTTCGTTGATCGTGCCGAAGGCGCGAAAATTTGGGACGTGGATGGAAACGAATACATCGATTACGTCGGGTCGTGGGGTCCGGCGATTCTCGGCCATGCGCCTCCGGTCGTCGTGGAAGCCGTCCGCGCGGCCGCCTCGCGTGGCGTCAGTTTTGGAATTCCGAATCCGTTGGAAGTGGAAATGGCCGAGCTGATTTGCGCGTGGGTTCCTTCGATCGAGAAAGTGCGCATGGTAAACAGCGGAACTGAGGCGACGATGTCTTGTCTCCGGCTCGCGCGCGGATTCACCGGCCGCGACAAGATCATCAAGTTCGAGGGCTGTTATCACGGCCACGTGGATTCGCTCCTCGTGCAAGCGGGCAGTGGCGCGCTTACCCACGGCCGACCGGATAGCGCTGGTGTGCCGGCGGATTTCGCGGCGCTGACGATTTCACTTCCCTTCAACGACATCGAGGCCGTCAGAACCGCTTTCAGCGCGAACGCGAACAGCATCGCGGCCGTAATTCTGGAGCCGATCCCGGCCAACGCCGGCTTATATTTTCCGCGCGAAAATTTCCTCGAGAGTCTCCGCAACGAATGCACGAAGCACGGCGCGCTCCTGATTTTCGATGAGGTCATGACCGGGTTCCGCGTCGCGCGCGGCGGCGCTCAGGAACTCTTCGGCATTCGGCCCGATCTCACGGCGCTGGGCAAAGTCATCGGGGGCGGTCTGCCCGTCGGCGCGTTCGGCGGGCGCGCCGAGATCATGGATCAATTGTCGCCCACCGGTCCCGTTTATCAGGCCGGCACGCTCTCAGGCAATCCGCTCGCCATGGCCGCGGGCCTCGCTCAACTCCGAGAACTCGATCGCATCGACGGCTGGAAATTGCTCGAGAATGCGGGTGCGCATCTCGAGGAATTGACCCGCGCCGCGCTGAACGACCTGAAACTTCCGTGCGTTTTCCATCGGATCGGTTCGATGTTTTGCCTCTTCTTCACGGCCGATCCGGTGGTCGACTTAGCCAGCGCGAAGCGGAGCGACGCGGCAAAATTTGCTCGCTACTTCCGGGCGTGTTTAGAGCGCGGAGTTTATTTTGCGCCGTCGCAATTCGAAACCGGATTCCTCTCCACCGCCCACACCACGGATGAAATCAAGCGCACCGCTGCGGTCATGCGCGAAGCTCTCGCGCTAAGCTAACCTTTGCGTTGCGGCGTTCGTTAGATTATCGAACTCGGCTGTGAGTTCGCCTTCCTCGGGTCCGGTTCGCGCGGTCGCGAAATTTTTCTTCGAAGGCGACCGGAAATTTTTCGTGAAAGGCGTCACCTACGGGCCTTTCCGCCCCGACGCTCAGGGCCATTACCTGGGCCCGCCCGATCAGGCGCAACGCGATCTCGCCCAGATGCGCGAGATCGGACTCAACGTCGTCCGCATCTATCACGTCCCGCCGCTTTGGTTCCTCTATCTGTGCGCGGCCGCGGGCATGCGCGTTCTGATCACCCTGCCGTGGGCGAAGCACGTGGAGTTCCTGCGCAAGAAAGCGTCGCGCGACGAAATCTGCCGGATGGTTCGTGAGTCGGTCGCCACCAATCGCGGTCATCCCGCCATCTTCGGTTATCTCGTCGGGAACGAGATCTCGAGCACGATGGTCCGCTGGCTCGGCGTCAGGCGCGTCACCGAATTCATCGAACACCTGATCCGGATCGGACGCGAAACTGATCCGAACGTTCTCTTCTCCTACGCCAGTTATCCGCCGACGGAATTTCTTTTGCCGCAGAACAGTGATTTCTCCTGCTTCAACGTTTACCTGCACGATCAACGCGACTTCGAGCGTTACCTGCTTCGGCTGCAAAATCTGTCGGAAGATCGTCCGCTCATTCTGGGCGAGTTCGGCATGGACACGATTCGCCACACCCAGGACGAACAGGCTGAGATGCTCGGCTGGCACACCGAGAGCGTGGTGAAATGCGGACTTGCCGGCACGATTTTTTTTACCTGGACCGACGAATGGTTTACGGGCGACCAGGAAATCAGCGACTGGGCCTTTGGCATCGTCACACGCGCGCGGGAACCGAAGAAGGCGTTCTTCACCTTGCGCGACAAACTCGGGCAGGATAACTCCGCGCTGCCGCACCGCCCGTTGCCGCAATATCCGTTCGTTTCGGTCATCGTTTGTTCCTACAACGGCGGCAAGACGCTCCCGGAGTGTTTGGAGTCATTAGGCAAACTCGATTACCCGCATTACGAAGTCATTCTGATCGACGATGGCTCGACTGATGATACGCGTGAGATCGCGGCCCGGTTTGCCGACGTTCGCTATGTCTATCAAACCAATCACGGACTGAGCCACGCCCGCAATCACGGCGCCGCCATCGCGAAAGGTGAAATTTTCGCTTACACCGACTCCGATTGCATGGCCGATCCCGATTGGCTCTACTATTTGTTGAGCACGCTCTTGAGCGGCGATTTTGCCGGAGTCGGCGGCCCGAATGTTTCGCCGCCGGCGCAGACTTGGGTGCAAGCCTGTGTCGCCGCCGCGCCGGGCGGGCCGAGTCACGTGCTTCTCACCGACACCGTGGCCGAGCATATTCCGGGTTGTAACATGGCGTGGTATCGATGGGCCTTTGAGAACGTCGGTGGATTCGATCCCGAATATCACAAAGCCGGCGACGACGTCGATTTTTGCTGGCGCATCCAACAATCCGGGCACGAGGTCGCCTTCAGTCCCACCGCCGTGGTCTGGCATCATCGGCGTTTTACCTTGCGCGCGTTTCGCAAACAACAGGAAGGCTACGGCGAAGCGGAGTCGATGCTGCGATTCAAGCATCTGATTTTTTTCGGCCCGACCGGGACCGCGAAATGGCGCGGACAAATTTACGGAACGCCTCGCTTCAGTTGGTTTATCAATCGACCGATTATTTACCACGGGATTTTCGGCGAGGGCCTTTTCCAATCCATTTATCCGACCCCGCAATCGGAAGTCGCCGGTTACCTCAGCAGCATCGAATGGTTCGCCCTCACGGTTTTCCTTTTTGGGCTTGGCATTTTTCTGCCGGCTTTGCGGATTGTGCCGTACCTGATGTTTGGCGGAACGCTTTGCGTCGCCATTTCCTACATGCTCCGCGCGCGGATCGAGCCAAAGTTCGACACGATCGCGGCGCGTCTCCTGGTCACGTTCCTCGCTTTCGCGCAGCCGCTGGTGCGCGGTTGGTCGCGTTACTTCACCTGGCTGCATTTCAAACGGACGCCGCGCGCGGTCATCAGCACGCACGAGCAGCTTCCGATCGGCGCGGAAATTTCCGGGGGTCCGGGGCAGCGGACCTATTGGAACGAAGACGGGAAAGACCGCCATCACTTGCTCGGCTCGATCTTCGCGCTCTTGAATGAAGAAGATTGGCGCTACTCCACCGATACCGGTTGGAACGAGTGGGACATCCAGATTTACGGAAACTTTTGGTGGAGCATTATCCTCCAAACCGTGACGGAGTATCACGGCGGTCCGAAATGCCTGACGCGCGCAAGGCTGCGTTATCGATTTGTGACGACCACCGTTATCATCAATCTCGTGATCCTCTCGCTCATGGCCTACCACCAACTGAACGCGCGCCACTTCGATCTCTGGCTGCTCCTCATTTATCTCGGCTTCGCTCTGTTCCTGGGTGTGCGGGCGCGCCGGCTGAAATCGCGCGTCGCCGAACTCGTGGATGTGGCGGCGCATCGCGCGGGTTTGAGTAGGATTCCGCGGTCGGCGGGGAAGGCGAAAACGCCGGCGGAGGAAGCGGTCGCAACAGTCGAGCTGGGTTAGCCGGGGAAAACATCGCGCGATGCGTTGGCCGCAGTTTTTCCGGTTTTCGATTGTCCTGGCCGCCGAGGTTCTTCTCTGCGCTTCGTTGAATTGGTTCGACGATTGGACGCTCCAGGAAATGCCGGTCAAGTTCGTGACCGTCGCGATGCTTTGCGGGATCGCCTACTTTGTCGCGGTCACGGAATTTCCCGTCGTAACCAATCCGCGTCTTCAACTTTCAATCTTTTGGGTCGTTGCCGTTGGCTTGCGGCTGGTGGTCTTGCCATTGGCGCCGGGAGACGATTTCTGGCGTTATCCTTGGGAAGGAAAGATCCAGCGCGCCGGCTTCAATCCGTACGTGAATGCGCCGGACGATCCCCAGCTCGAAGCCGTCCGCGGGCAATATCCGGAGTGGCAAAAAATCAATCATCGCGATTTCCGCGCGATCTATCCACCCGGCGCCGAGCTTCTCTTTCGAGGGTTCAGCGCGATCTCGGATCGCCCACTTTTCTACAAGCTGATTTTCGCGGCGGCGGATCTGGCGACGATCGGTGTGTTGTTGCGTTTGCTAGGCGGCGCCTCGCGTTACGCCAACGCCGTTTGGTATGCGTGGAATCCTCTCGTGGTTTACAGCTTCGCTGGAGCGGCTCATTTCGACAGTCTCATGATATTACCGCTGACTGCGGGCGTTCTTTTCCTGACCCGCTTCGAAACGGCGACGGGATCACGGCAGAAATGGCTGCTGGCGGTCGCCGCCTCCGCCGCTTTCGGCATCGCGATTTCGGTAAAGGTCGTTCCTGCTGTTCTGCTGGTGAGTTGCTTCTTCGCGCTCGGGTGGCGTGCGGTAACCCTGGCCGTGAGCGTGGGAATTCCGGCGCTGCTCAGTCTATTCTACGGCTATCCGAGGATCGACATCTGGGAGTCGTTAGGCCGCTTCGCCTATGTGACAAGGTTGAACGATCTTTTCTGGTGGCTGATCGAGGACACAGTTTGGGCGAACCCTCATCAGAAAAATTATCATTACAACGTCATCCTGATCATCTGCGTGGTGGCCGTTTCGCTTCTGTTTTGGCGAAACTGGAAACGCGGCCTGATCTGGGCGCTCGGCACAGCGTTGGTGCTGAGCCCGGTGCTGCATCCTTGGTATTGCGCCTGGATCCTCCCGCTCGCGGCCTGGCGACGGTCCCGGACGTGGTTCGTTCTTTCAATCACGCTCTTCGCATATTTCCTCTTTTGGAATGAGCGGCTCTTCGCCTTGCCGTGGCACGCGGAACCGTGGATGCGAGCGATCATCATCGTCCCTGTGCTGGCCGCTGCGATTATGTCCGGTCTTACACGAGGTCGCCCGGAAGCTGTCCCATCGCACCAGTAAAATCTGGCGGCAAGGGCGCCTCGTATTTCATCAGCTCGCTGGTGCGCGGATGATTGAAGGCCAGCTTCCACGCGTGCAGCATTTGCCGCGGAAAATCTCCCGCGCGTTTGCCGCCATACAATTTATCCCCGAGCACCGGATGGCCGAGGTCATGCAGATGCACGCGAATCTGATGCGTCCGGCCGCTGTGGAGCGTGCATTCCAGCAGGCTTATCTCGCCGTTCGAACGCAGGATGCGATATTCTGTTTTCGCTGAGCGGCCCTGTCGTCGCGCGATACTCATCCGCTGCCGATGCACCGGGTGGCGGGCGATGGCCTTATCGATGACGCCGGTGGCTTTGCGCGGCGTGCCCGCGACCAAGGCAAGGTAAATTTTTTCCATCGTACGCGCCGCGAATTGTTTCGATAAATCCCGATGGGTCGTGTCGTTCTTGGCCACCACCACGCAACCGCTCGTTTCCTTGTCGAGACGATGGACAATGCCTGGACGCTCGCGCCCTCCGATACCGGAAAGATTTTTGCAATGCGCGAGCAGGGCATTGACCAAAGTGTGTTGGGCGTGTCCAGCGCCCGGATGCATGACCAGACCGGCTGGTTTGTTCAGCACCAGCAGATCGTCATCCTCGAAAAGGATTTCCAGCGCGATCTGTTCCGGTTGCGCTTCGATTTTCTCAATGGCTGGTTCGTCGAGTTCCACGATGTCGCCGGCGCGGACCAAATCCCGCGGGCGCGCCTGCTTGCCGTTCAACCTGACACATTCGGCGCGAATCAGATTCTGCAGGCGCGCGCGGGAAAAAATCGGCAGTGAGACGGCCAGAAAACGATCGAGCCGCAGCCGAGCGTGTTCGCGTTCTACATTGAGCGTGATCATGCGCGGATGCTAGATTGCAAGTCGATGCCCGAAATGGAACCTAACTCCTCGAGCCAAACATGTCCTGCCTGCGGCGCGGTGGTGGACGTGACGAACGAAGAGCCGCTGGCGCGAATCGATTGTCCGAGCTGCGGCGAAAAATTCCGAGTCGAGCGGGCCTTCGACAACTTCGAACTCCTGGAAACGCTAGGCGTAGGCGGCATGGGTTCAGTTTATAAAGCGCGCGACACGCGGCTGGATCGGTTCGTCGCGCTCAAAATTTGCGTCCGGAATTGAGCGCCGATCCGGGCGAGATCCGCCGTCTCGAACAGGAAGCGCGCGCCACGGCGGCGGTGAATGATCCGCACGTCGTCCAGGTTTTTTCGTCGGGCACCGACCACGGTCACTTTTATCTGGTGATGGAACTGGTCGATCACGGCAGTCTCGACGACCTCATGGCGGAGCAGGGGCGGGTGCCGGAAGGGCAGGTCCTGGAGACGGGCGTGCAAATCGCGCGAGGTCTTCGGGCCGCACATGAAAAAGGGCTCATTCATCGAGACATCAAGCCGGGCAACATTCTTTTTAGCAGCGAG
>QHBM01000033.1 GCA_003244145.1 Chthoniobacterales bacterium | reverse complement strand
TGCCAATTGAGCTAGCGGTGCGTTTTAGAGGAAGGCAAATTACTCATCGTTCCCCGGTGCACAAACGCACAATTTTATGCTGCGCGCTTCGCCAGCACGGCCTCGCCATTCACTGAACTTATGGGGAACCGGATTCGAAAGGTGGCGCCGGCACCCGGTTCGCTGTCGATCTCCAAAGTTCCCTGATGCCGCTTGATGATACCGAAGACCATGGCGAGACCCAGACCCGTTCCATGATCTCCCTTCGTGGTGAAAAACGGTTCGAGGCAACGTTGCCGCACGTCGGCACTCATGCCTGTGCCGGTATCGATTACTTCCAGGACCACTTCGCCGTCGTGCTGTCGGGTCCTTAGCGTAATGACTCCTTCGCCGGGAGTCGCGTCCACGGCATTGAAAATCAAATTCGTCAGTACTTCGCGCAGCTCGGCGCCGATTCCGGCGATGGTGGCGGAACCGTCAAGGTCTGTCTCGAAATGGATGCGAGCGCGGCTCTCGCGCTGGGCGCAGCGAGGCTTCGCCAGTGCGAGTGACTGTGAAATTATTTCGTTCAGGTCCAGCGTCTCAAACATGTCGGACTCTCCCCGCGGACGGTAGAAATCTCGCAGCCGGCTGACGATGTGCGCGCCGTCGCGACCAGCGGTGTTAATGATGCGCAAATATTCCAAGGCCGTGGCCTCATCGCCACGCTTCTCGGGATTGGACAATAACATTTCGCTATAGCCGATGACCGACATCAGCGCATTGCTGAAATCGTGCACCACGCCGCCGGCCATTTCCCCAAACGCGCTCAGACGTTCCTGCTGCACGCGCTGGCGCTGCGCCGTCTCCAAGTTCTCGAGCGCGTGTTCGAGTTGAGAAGTGCGCTCGCGCACCCGTTCCTCCAAAAAATGATTCTGTTCCTGGATCTCGAGCCGTAGAAAACGAGCCTGGAGTAAATTCCGGATGCGCATGCTGAACTCCGACGGATCGACCGGCCTTCCCAAAAGATCGGTGGCGCCCGCGCAAAGGGCCCGGCGTTTATTTTCAGCCGAGGCATCGCCGGTCACCACCAACACCGGAATCTGGTTTTCGCCTCGTCGATTGGCCCGCAAATTTTCCAACACCTGAAAGCCGTTCATTCCCGGCATAGCCAGGTCGAGGAGAATGAGATCGGGCTTGAAGGTTTCGATCATCTTAAAGATGCGCGTCGAATCGTTGATACTCTCGAGCTTCGAGTAGCCGATGCGATTGAGAAAGTTCGTCATCAGGCAGGTGGTGGCGACTTCATCATCCACCATCAGGATGTGTGCTTCTTTCAACGTCGCTTCGTTCATGTGAAGCCTTCCCGGCCCGATGCGGGACCGGCTCACGCTGCCAGGCCTGCCGGGGCGAGATCGCCAACCGTGGCGAGGAGAAGCGCCGGTTCCACAGGCTTGGCCAGAAACTTCATCCCACCCCTTTCCAGCGGAGAGGTTCCCGCTTCCGAATGGCTCACGAGCCCGGTGAGAAAAAGAATGGGAATACCGCTCAGACGCGGGTCGGTCGCGGCTTCGCGGGCCAGGTCACCGCCATCCTTCCCCGGCATGTCGACGTCGAGCAGCAGGAGGTCGGGCCGGAACTGGATCGCCGCCGGCAGTGCGCGCGAGGATTCATTCACGATCATTACTTCATACTTTCCGGAGTTCTCGAGGATCATGCCCGAGAGCCGCGAAAGGTTTACGTCATCATCCACAATCAAAACACGTCGCTTGCTCATGCCTATTTCCGAGCAGGGGGCGTGCGGGGTGGGCTCGCGGAAACTACCGAGGCATTGCTCGGCCGCTCGGTTTCTTTTCTCGCTTCCTGGGAGTAGATCCGATATTGCGGGAACCAAGAGTTAGGAGGAGGCTATGAGCTCGCCCCCTTATGCAACCTGACCCCGCTGAAAACGAGTCGCAAGAGACGGGAATCAACGTCCTCCTGGGCGAAGATGGTGGGAAGAATCGCGCTGGTCCCATCGCCCGCGAGCGGGGCCGCAGGCAAAACAGAATGCGGGCGGTGGCGCCTTACGGCCTCGCCTTCGCGGGTGTGATTGCCGCTACAGCGATGACCGGCGTGCTTTTACGTCTGAACGCGCATGTCGTCGCCCCTTTCTTCTATCTCGGCGTCATAGTCACTGCCATTTATGGGAACGTGAGGGCAGCTGCGCTCGCCATCGCTCTGTCGCTCCTCAGCCTCGACTACTTTTTTATCACTCCCCACGAACCGTTTTCCGTGACGCGGGGGGACGTTTATGCGGCGGTCCTTTTCTCAGTCGTCGGCAGCGTCATCGTTCTGCTGATCGGAAAGCTGAGAGCAAACCAAAGAAATTTGCGTGCGAGCGAGGAGCGTTACCGCGATCTGGTTGAGAATAGCCGGGAGTTTATTTGTACGCACGACCTGGATGGATTGATCTTATCGGCGAACCGCGCGGCGATTGAAGTGCTGGACTATGATCCAAAGGATTACGTCGGAAAGAAAAACTTCCGCGACGTTCTGGCGCCCGAAGTAAGCGATCAGTTTGATGATTATCTTGCCCGCATTCGCCGCGATGGTGTCGCCAGCGGCGTGATGCTGGTGCAAACGAGTACCGGGGAACGCCGCCTTTGGGAATACTACAACACCCTGCGCACGGAAGGAGTCGCGACGCCCATCGTGCGCGGCATCGCTCGCGACATCACCGAGCGCAAGCGGGCGGAGGAGGCGTCGCGCCAAAGCGAACGCGCACAGCACCGTTTGGCCCTGCAATTGGAGCAAGAAAAGACGCGGCTGCTCGAGGCACAGGGAGTAGCCAAGGTGGGCAGTTGGGAAAATGATTTCGCGACGCAGCGGGGGACTTGGTCAACGGAAACCTATCGCATTTTCGAACGCGAATCGGAGTTTCAACCAACGCATCCGGCTTTTGTGGAGATGGTGCACCCGGAAGATCGCGCTGCGGTCAGAACCGCGATGGCCGATTCTGTAGCCGGGCGCGGCCCTTCGGAGACAGAGTACCGGATCTTCCTGCCGGACGGGCGAATCAAATTCGTCGCGGAACGCTGGAAGATCTTTCGCGACGAGCAAGGCACGCCGGTGCGCGCCGTTGGCACTTGCCAGGACATCACCGAGCGCAGGCAGGCCGAAGAAGCGCTGCGCGAAAGCGAGGAGCGTTTTCGCCAGCTCACCGAAAACATCGATGAAATATTCATGCTCAGGGATGTGGGTTCCACACGGACCATTTATATGAGCCCAGCCTATGAGAAAATCTGGGGCCGTTCCTGTGAGAGTCTGTATTCCGAACCCGATTCCTGGAAGGAAGCGATTCATCCGGGTGACAGAAATTACGTCGAGAAGATCCTGGCCAATCCAAAGCTGGAAACAAAGCGCAACCTAACCTTTCGAATTGTCCGGCCCGACGGCGCGTTGCGCTGGGTCTGGGTCCGCGGGTTTCCGGTCCGTGACGGTAGCGGAAAGGTTACTCGCGTAGCGGGAATCATCCAGGACGTTACCGAGCAGGAGCAAATGACCCAGAAGCTGCGCCTTCTTTCGCGCCGGGTTTTCAAGGTGCAGGAAGACGAGAAGCGGCACCTGGCGCGCGAACTTCACGATCAAATGGCCCAGTCGTTGACCGCCGCGAAGATGAGCCTGCAATCAGCTGAGCAAATGGAAGGAGGCGCGGCGATCGCGCAGAAGCTTCAAGATAGCATTGCCATTATCGATCGGCTCTTTCAGCAGGTGCGCAAACTCTCGCTCGACCTTCGCTCGCCACTTCTGGACGATCTCGGTCTCGTTCCGGCATTGCGTTCCTATCTCGACGAGCAGGCCCAGCGCTCGGGATTTTCCGTCGAATTCCTGACCGATGGGGCGATGGAGCAGATGAGTTCGGAGATCGAAACAGCATGCTTTCGCATAGTTCAGGAAGCCGTGACAAATACTGTCCGGCACGCGCAGGCCAAAAAGGTTTCTCTTGAACTTCGACGAACGCCGGAGGGACTGCGTTTGATCGTACGTGAGGATGGGCGCGGCTTCAACGTGCCGGCGACAATCGAACACGCTGAGCAGGGCGGGGGCCTGGGCTTGCTCGGGATGCGCGAACGGGTCGCACTCCTCGGCGGGTCGCTCGACCTCCAATCGGAGCCGGGTCACGGCACAAAATTAGACGCGTTCCTTCCAATTCCATCGTCGCTGAATTCATCGGGAGCTAAGCCGTGAAACCGACCCGCGTTCTTTTGGCCGACGATCACGCGCTTGTGCGTGCGGGTATCCGGTCGTTGCTGGAAAAAATTCCTTCGGTCGAAGTAGTGGCGGAAGCAAACAACGGGCGCGAAGCCCTGGAGCTAGTCACCTCGAAACAGCCCGACCTTGTCCTGATGGATATCGCCATGGCCGAACTCGGCGGCCTCGAGGCGCTGCCGCGAGTATTGAAATCCTTTCCGGCCATAAAAGTCATCATCCTCTCCGCCCACGCCAACGAAGAGTACGTCATTCGCGCTCTCCGGGGCGGCGCGTCCGGCTACATGCTCAAAGATGTGGCGACGGCCGAACTCGAGCTAGCCATCGCTTCGGTCATGCAAGGTAAGACTTATCTCAGTCCCACCATTTCGCGCACTGTCATCGACAGCTACTTGGACCGCGTCGGCGGCAAAGGTCCGCTGGAGCCATTGACTTCGCGTCAGCGAGAAATCCTGCAAATGATCGCCGAAGGGAAGAACACCAAGAAAATTGCATCGATCCTCGAGATCAGCGTTAAGACAGTGGAATCGCACCGGCTGCAATTAATGGCGCGGCTCGATATTCACGACGTCGCGGGGTTGGTTCGCTATGCGATTCGCAGCGGATTGGTCTCCTCGGAGATTTGAGATCACGATCCGAGAGCACAACGGCGTTGGAAGACACGCGGTCAGTTGCCTCGGAAGGGCGCGATCCTTAAAAACCCGAGAAAAAGTCTCTCCCGCTTCCGTCACTCGATTGATCGATGTGAACGACCCTTCCCTGCCAGCAACCAAACTCGCCTCGACCAGACCCGCGTCTGCCATAAGCCGCACCTCGTCGTCGGCCTGGAGGCCGCGCGACTTAAGAAAGCTGTGATGCTGTTCAACCGCCGCGGCCAATAGATCATATTCTGTGTTTGCCCTCCCTTGAGGTCAAGCCGGCTCGTTGCTAAGTGCGCGCGTAAATACGCATAAAGGCATAGCCGCGGAACGACTTAGGGGTTTTCCGAGCGCTTCGTAGGGTTTTTCCCTATAGCGGGGATCTATCAACCGACCTAGTGTAGCCTATGCGGCAATCCGCCAGTTCGCGGCTTCGTTGCGGGAAAGTACCGAAAAGTACCGGTATGTCGCTCATCGTCTGTAGCAAGAGATTATGGAATCGCTAACAAATAGTGGCTGGAACCGACTTAGGGACTCTCGGCGATGCTCAAAACGTGAAAGGTCCCCCTGGGAATGGCTGTAGTTGACTTAAGGACCCTCTTGGGAATCGCAATCAAGGGCGAAAGATCGATTCGCGGTTTTTCGCAAGAGGAGCTGGCCGAACGGGCCGGCCTGCATCGGACTTATATCTCAGATGTCGAACGCGGCGCGCGTAATCCTTCGATCGAGAGCATCGAAAAACTGGCGCGCGCTCTGGAACTTTCCATCTCCGCCCTCTTCGAGCGCGCGGGCAATCGTAGTGCAGCGAAGCGCGGAGAAGATATTCTGCTGGTGGAAGATAGTATTGATGACATTGAGCTGACCACGCGCGCGTTTGCCAAAGCCGGAATCACCAATTCCCTCCACTGCGTTCGCGACGGCGAGGAGGCGCTCGATTACATTTTTGCCGCCGGCCCCTACATGCATCGGTGTTATGCTCCGTTGCCTCAGGTCATCCTCCTCGATCTGAACCTGCCGAAGAAAAGCGGCGTCGAGGTGCTCAAGCGCCTCAAGACCGACAGGCTCACGCGGGAAATTCCGGTGATTGTTCTGACCGGGTCGCGCCGCGACCGCGACATTCGTGAGTGCCGGCGGCTGGGCGCAGCGAACTACCTCGTTAAGCCGGTCGATTTCGAAAACTTTAGCAGGATCACCCGATATCTGAGCCTGGGGTGGAAGTTAGTGAACGCAGAGCCAAGCCACATGAGAACCTAAGAAGACTACGGACTCGCCATGGGTGAACACCCCGCAGCCCGCGCACCTCATCCATGAAATCTAAAAAACAGGTCAAACCAAACCCGCCGTCATCAAAGATTCCGGGTCAGGGGCAAGCGGCAGATCTGGCTGAATGCGAGGCGGAGAACAAAAACCACGAGGCGCACGCAGCGACCCAGGACGCGCGGATCGAGAAAGCGGAAGCGAGAACGGAGCAGGCGGAGATGCGCACCAAACAGGCCAGGGTGCGGACCGAGCAGGCCGAGGCGCGGACCGAACAAGCCAAAACTCGGACTGAGCATGCGGAGACCCGAAGCGAGCAGGCCGAAACGCGCGTAGCGCATGAAATACGCGCCTCCGAACTGAGCTATCGGCGATTATTCGAGGCGGCCAAGGACGGTATCCTGATCCTGGAAGCCGACACCGGACAAATCAGCGACGTGAACCCGTTCCTGACCAATATGCTGGGGTTTTCCCACGACGAACTGGTTGACACACCCATCTGGGAACTCGGCCCGTTCAAGGACATCGTCTCCAACAAAGCAAAGTTCGAACAACTGCAAGAGGAGGGATATGTCCGTCACGAAAACCTGCCGCTCGAAACCAGGGACGGCCGCAAAATTGCGGTGGAATTTGTCAGCAACGTCTATCCAGCCGGCGAACACAACGTCATCCAATGCAACGTCCGGGACATCACGGCGCGCAAACGCACGGAAGAAATGCAGCTGCGCCTCACCGCGATCGTTAACTCGTCCGACGATGCCATCATCGGCAAGACGCTGGAGGGCATCATCACCAGTTGGAACCCCGGCGCGGAAAAGTTGTTTGGTTATTCCGCCGCGGAGGCGCTCGGGCAACAGATGTTGATGCTTTTCCCACCGGAGCGCGTGGCTGAAGAGCCGGAGATCCTGGCGCGAATCGCGCGGGGCGAGAGCATGAGGCATTTTGAAACGGTCCGGGTAGGCAAGGATGGAAAGCGAATCGATGTTTCCGTAACCCTTTCTCCGATCATCGATAGCGACCATAAAATCATAGGAGTCTCGACGATCGCGCGAGACATCAGCGAGCGGAAGAAGGCCGAGGTGGCGTTGCGCGCGAGCGAAGAACGTTATCGGACCGCCCTCGATAACATTCTGGAAAGCTGCCAACTCATAGGGCTCGACTGGCGCTATCTCTACCTCAACGCCGCCGCGGCCATTCAGAACCGCCGGCCTAACGAGGAACTACTTAACCGGAAAATGACGGAGAGCTGGCCTGGCATAGAGACGAGTGGGGTATTTATGCTCCTCCGGCGTTGCATGGAGGAACGAATCGCGGTGCAAAAGGAGACAGAATTCTCTTTCCCTGATGGAAGCAAGGGATGGTTCGACGTGCGAAGCCAGCCCGTTCCGGAAGGGATCTTTGTCCTTTCCATCGATATCACGGAACGCAGGCAGGCGGAGGAAGAGATCAAGCGTCTCAACACAGACTTGGAACAGCGCGTGGTTATGCGCACGGCGCAGCTCGAAGCGGCCAACAAGGAACTGGAGTCGTTCAGCTATTCGGTCTCGCACGATCTGCGCGCGCCGCTCCGCGCCATCGATGGTTTTTCGCAGGCGGTGCAGGAGGATTTCGGCGCTCTTTTGCCCGAAGAGGGGCAGCGCTACCTGAAAACAATCCGGGAAGGCGCGCAGCGAATGGGCGCGTTGATCGACGACCTTCTGACCTTCTCGCGTTTGAGCCGGCTGCCGCTAACGCGCAGCGCGGTCAATACGAACGAACTGGTGCGGGCGCTCGTGGCCGACATGTGTCCGCCGGCGCAATGCGATTATGTGGAAATCAAGGTCGACGACTTACCGCCCTCCCAGGCCGACCCGGCGCTGCTCAAGCAGGTTTGGATCAATCTCATTTCTAACGCGCTAAAATATACCAGCCTCCGCAAAGGCGCTCGGATCGAGATCGGCGCCGAAAAGACCAATGGCGCGACCACATGGTTCGTGCGCGACAACGGGACCGGGTTTGACATGCGCTATGCCGACAAGCTCTTTGGCGTCTTCCAGCGCCTGCACCGAGCGGAGGAATATGAAGGCACGGGAGTCGGATTAGCCATTGTGCGGCGGGTCGTCCAACGCCACGGCGGGCGCGCCTGGGCTGACGCGGAGCTCAATCGCGGCGCCACCTTCTTTTTCACGCTCGCCGGAGATCCCGAAGTATGAAGGAGGCAAAAGCAGTTGAGATCTTGTTGATCGAAGACAACCCGCAGGACGTGGAATTGACTCTGCGGGCGTTGGGAAAGGCCAAGGTCACCAATAGTATCCACGTGGCTCGAGACGGCGCCGAGGCGCTTGAAATTCTTTTCGGAGAAGGCTCAGATGCCCGGCGCAGGATCAGCGGCGCGACCAAAGTCGTCCTGCTCGATCTAAAACTCCCGAAGATCGATGGGCTGGAAGTGCTCAAGCGGATCAAAAGCGATCCGCGGACGAAACTGATTCCTGTCGTCGTGCTCACGTCTTCGCGGGAGCAGAGCGACATCGTCGAAAGCTATCGGCTGGGCGTGAACAGCTACATCGTCAAGCCGGTGAACTTCGAGCGTTTCGCCGAGGCGGTGCAGAAGGCGGGACTGTATTGGCTTCTCCTCAATCAGCCGCCGCACGTGGACGAATAGATGAAACGACCGGTGCGAATTCTGATGGCCGAAGACAACCCGCAGGACGCGGAGTTGATCATGCGTGAATTGCACCGCGATGGTTTTGAACCGGAGTGGGAACGCGTTGAAACGGAGGAAGCGTTTCGGGCCAGTCTCCGACCGGAGATCGATATAATTCTTTCGGATTATCAAATGCCGAACTTCACGGGCTTTCGCGCCCTCGAGATTCTCAATCAAAGCGAACTGCCGATCCCTTTCATTCTTATCTCCGGAACAATCGGAGAAGAGCTTGCGGTCACCGCGATGAAGAATGGGGCGACCGATTACCTGCTGAAGGACCGGCTGGCGCGCCTCGGGCCGGCGGTAAGCCTGGCTTTGGAGCAGAGTCGTTTGCGCAAACAACGGGAGCAGACCGAAGAAGCGTTGCATGAAACCGAGGAACGTTTTCGGCAGCTCGCGGAAAACATCAAGGAAGTATTCTGGGTGACTAATCCTGGCAAGAACCAGATCCTGTACGTGAGTCCGGCCTATGAGGCCATCTGGGGGCGACGCCAAATGGCGGTTTTCGCATCGCCGAAGAACTGGCTGGATGCGATTCATCCCGAGGACAAGACGGCCGTGGAAAAGGCGGTGGCGACAAAACAGGTGAAGGGTAGTTATAACGAAGAGTACCGCATCGTCCGTCCTGATGGAACGATCCGCTGGATTCACGATCGCGCGTTCCCGGTCCGCAACGGTGCTGGAGAAATTTATCGGATCGTCGGCGTGGCCGGCGACATCACCGAACGCAAGGAGGCGGAGGAAGTGTTGAAGGAATCTGAGCGTCGTTTTCGCGAGATGCTGGAAAACCTCGATGCGATCGCGATCACGGTCGATAAGAGCGGCGCGGTCACATTTTGTAACGACTGTTTCCTCAAGATAACGGGATGGGCCCGGGATGAAGTCATGGGCGCTGATTGGTGGGCGAAATTCATTCCGGAAACACACGCGAACATTCGAGCGATGTTTTTCGAAAACATCGAGACCGGGATAATCCCCGCTCACTACGAGAATCCCATAAAGACAAGGCAGGAAGGGCTTCGAGACATCGCTTGGAGTAACACTATTCTTCGCGACGCGGCTGGGAACGTCTCGGGCATTGCCGGCATCGGTGAAGATATGACGGAGCGGAAGCGAGCGGAGAAGGCGCTCCAGTTGCAGGAGAAACAGTATCGCGCCCTATTCGAGACTCATCCGAGTCCTACCTGGGTCTTTGATTCCGAGACGCTCAAGTTTCTCGCGGTCAATAAAGCGGCTGTGCAACATTACGGTTATTCGCGCGACGAATTCCTGGCGATGACGATCCGCGATATCCGTCCAGTCGAGGACATCCCGGCTCTCCTCGATACCCTCGCCATGAAATCCCGCGAAACGCACTCCGCCGGCGTCTGGCGGCATCTAACAAGAAGCGGCAAAATCATTCTCGCCGAGGTTTACGTTTCAGCGACTGAGTTTGAAGGCCGCCCGGCGCAGTTATCCATTGCTATTGACGTGACCGAACAGCGCAAGGCGCAAGAGGTTATTCGGCAAAGTGAAAGCCGGCTGCGGGCGTTGGTCACCTCGATGGAGGATGTGGCGATGGAGTTCGACGTGGAGGGCACCTACATCGCTATCTGGACCACCAGAGATGACCTGCTCTCTCACCCCCGCTCAGAACTCATCGGCCGCACCATAAGCGACCTTCATGGCGAAGACGTGGCGGAACGCTTCCTGGCAACTATTCGTCACGTGTCGCAATCGAGAGTCGCGGAGAACCTGGAGTACACCATGGACGTCATTGATGGTGCCCGGCAATTTCTCGCCCGGATCAGTCCGATCGTGGAGGCAGACGGTTCTTGCGAGCGGATCTGCATGCTCAGCCGCGACATGACCGAACAGAAAAAACTCGAGGCGCAGTTTCTGCGCGCGCAGCGCGTCGAAAGCATCGGCACGCTGGCCAGCGGCGTGGCGCACGACCTCAATAACATTCTCGCGCCGATTCTCATGGGCGCGGCGGTCTTGCACCGCACGGAAATGTCGGCTTCCGATGAGGCGATCCTCTCGACGATCGAGACCTGTGCCCAGCGCGGGGCGGACATCGTCAAACAAGTGCTGACATTTGCCCGTGGCGCCGAGGGTGAACGCGTAGTCTTGCAGCCAGCGAATCTGATCAAGGACCTGGGCAAGATCGCCGAGGAAACCTTTCCCAAAGCGATCACGATTCGCGCGCGTTTTCCGGAACAGTTATGGGTCATCAAAGGCGACCCCACCCAGCTGCATCAGGTTTTGCTTAACCTCTGCGTCAACGCCCGCGACGCCATGCCCATGGGCGGAACGCTGACGCTCTGCGCTGAAAATTCCGTTGTGGATGAGCACTACGCGAGCATGACTCCTGGGGCAAAAGCTGGTCCGCATGTTCTGCTCGAAGTCACCGACACGGGTATGGGAATCCCGCGGCCCATCATCAATAAGATTTTCGATCCATTTTTTACGACCAAGGATGTGGGCAAGGGGACTGGCCTGGGTCTTTCTACCGTCTTCGGGATAGTTAAGAGCCACGGCGGCTTCATCGGAGTTTATAGCGATGTGGGCCGTGGTACGACATTCAAGATTTTTCTGCCGGCGCATATGGATGAGTCCATCGCCTCGCAGTCACCCGAAGCGGTGGCGCCGCCGTCGGCCCATGGTGAACTTCTCCTGCTGGTCGATGATGAGAAATCAATCCTGCTCGTGGCGCAGGCCCTCTTGGAGGAACACGGGTATCAGGTGCTGACCGCGGCGGATGCCCCGGAAGCGCTCGCTATTTTTGCGATGCGCCAGAGCGAGATCCATCTGGTGCTGACAGACCTGGCCATGCCTTTCATGGACGGGGTCGCCCTCATCCGCACTCTGCGCAAGATGAAGTCGGATGTGAGGATTATCGCTTCCAGCGGTCGCGGAGACCAGGAAAACCACGCCAACGAGCTGGCCGCATTGAGTGTTCGCGCGTGCCTGACCAAGCCTTACAACAAAAGTAAGCTTCTCCGAACGTTGCACGATGCGCTGACCGAGGCTGCGACACTTTCGCCAATTGTCTCAGTAGTATCCGCAGCCGCACCTGCGGAGTTGCCTCCATCACCGGGGCATGCCACGGGCTTCTAAGAGTTACCACACAAGCAGCCGGTCCGAACATAGAGATAAAGGGTAGAGCGAATCGCTACCGCGATTGGAGCGAGTCTCAGAACGAACCGATTCATTGAGCATATGACACCCACACTTCTCAGCAGCGCCACCCGGCACGAGACGGTGAACTTTAGGGCCCTCGAAGGGAAATCGCTTCCTAATCCCACCGCCGGCGCGATCGAGGTTGTCACCGAGCGCCAGCGCAAAGAGACGCTTCTTAAGACCGGTGCCCTGCAGAACGCGATTTTTAACAGCGCCAACTTTTCCAGTATCGCCACCGACGAGCGCGGCGTTATTCAAATCTTTAACGTCGGCGCCGAGCGCATGCTTGGCTACATGGCCGTCGAAGTGGTTAACAAGATAACTCCTGCGGACATTTCGGATCCGCAGGAAGTCATCGCGCGTGCCGCAGCTTTGAGCGCGGAGTTGGGCACCACCATCACGCCAGGTTTTCAGGCCTTGGTATTCAAGGCCTCGCGCGGGATCGAGGACATCTACGAATTGACCTACATCCGCAAGGATGGAACTCGCTTTCCCGCGGTCGTGTCCGTCACGGCGCTACGCGACGATCGGGAAGCGATTATCGGCTATTTGTTAATCGGCACCGACAACACCGCGCGCAAGCAGGTGGAAGACGATAAGACCAAACTCGATCAGCGCCTGCGCGACCAACAGTTCTACACCCGCTCGCTCATCGAATCCAACATCGATGCTTTGATGACTACCGACCCGGCTGGTATCATCAGCGACGTCAACAAGCAGATGGAAGCGCTGACAGGCTGCACGCGTGATGAGTTAATTGGCGCGCCCTTCAAAAATTTCTTCACCGACCCGGAGCGGGCAGAGGCTGGCATCAAGCTGGTGCTCAGCGAAAAAAAAGTTGCCAACTATGAGCTGACCGCGCGGGCCCGGGACGACAAAGAAACCGTGGTCTCCTACAACGCCGCCACCTTCTACGATCGGGACCGGAAATTGCAGGGCGTGTTCGCTGCCGCCCGCGACGTGACGGAGCTGAAACGTTTCGAGCGATCGCTTCAGGAAGCCAGCCGGATGAAAAGCGAATTTCTCGCCAACATGTCGCACGAGTTGCGCACGCCGCTCAACGGCATCATCGGTTTCACCGAGTTTCTCGTGGACGGCAAGCCGGGCCCGCTCAATCCCAAGCAGACGGAATATCTCGGCGATATTCTCAACAGCGGGAAACACCTTCTCCAACTGATTAACGACGTGCTCGACCTGGCGAAGGTCGAGTCGGGCAAGGTGGAATTGTTTCCGGAAAATTTTGCGCTCGCGCAGGCGATTGACGAAGTATGCGCCGTCGCCACTCCGATCGCGCGAAAGAAGCGCATTCAGGTAACCATCACGGTTGCGCCTGAGCTGGGCCGCGTCACTCTGGATCAGCAGAAGTTCAAGCAGGTGCTATACAACCTGGTCTCGAACGGAATTAAGTTCACTGATGACGGCGGGAGCGTGGAAATTTCCGCCGAGCCTCTCGACGCGGATTGGTTCAAACTCTCGGTCAAGGACAGCGGCATCGGGATCAAGCCCGAGGACATCAAACGTCTCTTCCGTGAGTTCGAACAGCTCGAATCCGGTGCGGCGCGCCGTTATGAAGGCACCGGCCTCGGTCTGGCGCTAACGCGCAAGATCGTGGAGGTACAGGGAGGCGTCATCTCGGTCGAAAGCGAACTCACGAAGGGTAGCACCTTCAACGTGGTCCTGCCGATTGTTAGCAGTGAGGTGAAGCCATGAGCAGCGGGCGCATCCTCGTGGTGGACGACAATCCCACCAATCTCAAGCTCGCGTCGCAGGTCCTCGAATTCGACGGCTACCAGGTTCTCCAGGCGGTCGACGCCGAAGAGGCGCAGAAGATTCTCCAAACCAACTCGCTTGACCTTATCCTTATGGACATCGCACTGCCCGGCATGGATGGCTTGACCCTCACCCGTTTGCTCAAAGCCCAGGAGAAAACCCGGCACATTCTCATCGTGGCGTTAACGGCCTTTGCCATGAAGGGCGACAACGAAAAGGCGCGCGCGGCCGGTTGCGATGGCTACATCACCAAGCCGATTGACACCCGTAAGCTGGGCGACCTCATGGCCGGCTATTTGGGGCGACCGCGGGCCGGGATTCTTACCACTCGCAGTTCTACGAAAATGTACTTTGATCGTCTAACCGGGGTCCGCGTCTACAGCCCGGCCTAGTAATGAACCGCTCGCCTAAGCTGCTTACCGGGATCGAACAGGTTCTGGGCGTTTCTACAACAACATCATGAACGTTCTCATCATCGACGATGTCGCCAGGAACCGGAAGCTTCTCCGAGTTCAACTAGAGGCTGAGGGCGTAGTCGTCTCTGAAGCCGGCGACGGGATAGAGGCGTTGTCCGAGCTCAAGCGCACCAAAATTGACGCCGCCATCTCGGACATTCTCATGCCACGCATGGACGGCTATCGCTTCTGTTACGAGGTCCGCAAGAGCGAACAGTTCCGAAACCTGCCCCTCATCATGTATACCGCCACCTACACTTCTCCCGGCGATGAGAAGCTTTCCTTCGATCTGGGTGCGGACAAATATCTGCGCAAACCGTCATCTCCGCGCCAGATTCTGGACGCCCTTAACGAAGTCACAAAAAGAACATCGCGTCCCGCTTCGACACCGCCGGTGGTCGAGATGTCGGTGCTCAAAGAATATACGGAGCGACTGGTGGCCAAGGTCGCGGAGAGAAGTGCCGAGCTGACCGAGCGCAACGCAGAATTGGAACAACTGACAGAGAAACTCGAGCTTGAGGTTGAGGAGCGCAAAGCGGCGGAGGAACTACTGCGTGAGCAAGCCGAACTACTGGATCTCGCGCATGATGCCATCATGGTTCTCGATCTCGAGAGCCGGATCAAATTTTGGAACGGCGGGGCTCAAACCACCTACGGGTGGACCAGTGCTGAGGCGCTTGAGTTTCCCACGGTGGAGTGCCTTTACACCGATCCGGAAACATATGACTTCGCCAGGAGATCCGTGCTGAAAAATACTGATTGGAGCGGCGAAATGCGCCAGGTCAGAAAAGATGGGACGCCGTTGATCGTGAACAGCCGCTGGACGCTTCTACGGAACCCTGCGGGCGAGCCCAAATCGATCTTGGTCATTAATTCCGACATCACCGTCCAGCGGAGTCTCGAAGCGCAGTTTTTGCGGGCACAACGCGTCGAAAGCATCGGCACCCTCGCCAGCGGCGTGGCGCATGATCTCAACAATATTCTCGCACCGATCCTGATGGGTGCGGCGGTGTTGCGTCGCACCGACATGCCGGCCGCCGACAACACGATCCTTTCCACGATCGAGACCTGCGCCCAGCGCGGGGCCGACATTGTCAAACAAGTCCTGACCTTCGCGCGTGGCGCCGAAGGTGAGCGCTTGTTGTTGCAACCCGCCGATCTCATGAACGACGTCCGGACGATTGCGAAAGAGACCTTTCCAAAAGCGATCACAGTTCGCGCGCAGATTTCAGAACGGCTTTGGGCGATCCAGGGCGATCCGACGCACCTTCATCAGGTCTTACTCAACCTCTGCGTTAATGCTCGCGACGCCATGCCAGCGGGCGGAACGCTAACCCTTTCGGCGGAGAATTTCACGGTGGACGAGCATTACGCGAGCATGACTGCGGGCGCAAAAGCGGGACCGTATGTCGTGCTCGAAGTCACCGACACCGGCATGGGAATCCCGTGCCGCGTTATCGGAAAAATCTTTGACCCATTCTTCACGACCAAGGAGCTTGGGCAGGGGACGGGACTAGGCCTTTCGACCGTAATCGGGATCGTAAAAAGCCACGGCGGGTTTGTGGGGGTTGAGAGCGAGATTGGATGCGGCACGACCTTCAAGATTTTTCTCCCGGCTCGCCAAGGTGAGTTCGCGAACGCTCCATCACCGGAAGCCCCACCGTTGCCGCCGGCAAACGGCGAGCTTCTCCTGCTGGTGGACGATGAGAAATCCATTCTGCTGGTGGCGCGTGCCCTTTTGGAGGACCACGGTTATCAGGTGCTGACTGCGGCTGACGCCGCGGAAGCGCTCGCAATTTTCGCCCTGCGGAAGGACGAGATCGACCTCGTCTTGACCGACCTGGCCATGCCTTTCATGGACGGTGTCGCGCTCATCCGCACCCTGCGCAAAATGAAACCGGATGTGAAGGTCATTGCTTCCACTGGACGAGCAGGTCGCGAGGACCACGCCAGTGAGCTGGCATCATTGAAGGTCCGCGCGTGCCTGACCAAGCCTTACAACAAAACCAAACTTCTGAAAACGTTGCGCGACGTTTTGCAGGAGCCTCAGGAGAACAACCACCTATGACAACAACCACTGTCCGAATCTTGATTGCGGATGATCACGACGTCGTGCGCGAAGGCACGCGCGCCATTCTTGAGCGTCAACCCGGCTGGGAAATTTGCGGCATCGCCACGACTGGCCGCGAAGCCGTGGACCTGGCGGCCGCCCACGACCCGGATGTCGTGGTCATGGATATGAGCATGCCCGATCTCAACGGGCTCGACGCGGCGCGCCAGATCAAACGGCGCCGGCCCCAGACAGAAATCCTTATTTTTACCGCGCACCAGACCGACGAGTTGGTCCGGGAAGTTTTCGAGGCCGGGGCGAAGAGTTTCATCTTCAAGTCCGACGGTCACATCCATCTCGTGGATGCGGTTCGATCGCTTTCGCAACATAAACCTTATTTCACCAACAAAGTTTCCGAAGTTCTGTTTGCGGACATTCTCAATCGCTCCGCCACGAAACCCGGCGCTGAGCAAAGCGGCATGCGGCTGACTGGCCGGGAACGCGAGGTGGTGCAGCTCCTGGCCGAAGGTAAGAGCAACAAAGAGGTCGCTGAAGGTTTGGGCATCAGCATCCGCACCGCCGAGACCCATCGTGCTACCGTGATGCGCAAGCTCGGCCTCAATTCCGTGGCCGATCTCGTCCGCTACGCGATTCGCAACCATATGATCGAGACGTGACCGGCAGAGTTCGTCGATGAGCTATCAGAAACCAAACTATAGAGCTAAGAATTGGAGCGGGGTGTCGGGCACCGCGATCTCGTCGAGGGGGATTAAGGTTGTTGAAGTAATGATCCTGCTCGCCGCCCTCGCTCTGATTACCGTCGTAGTGTCGGGATTTCTCCGGAACAGCCAAATTATCTCGGGAAAAGGCCACCTTGAAAGATGTGCGCGCGATCGATTCCGCGGCCACGCAAGCTGCCCGCAGGACCCGCCAACCCCTCGTGCCACAGGGTGACCATACAACCTGGATGACCCGACTCAGCGAGGAGCGCCGCCAATTCGTGCGTCCGGTTTCGACCCAAGTGGATCGGAAACATGAATGAGGCAACGGCCCTGACCGAAGAGATCATCGCGCCAGCCTTGTGCTCAAGCTCGGCTTGGGTTCCATCGCCGATCTGGTCCACTACGTAGAAATCGCGCCGCGAGATGCGTACTAACTCGCCGGCAGCAGGCATGGCGGAGGCTAAAGAAGGGACTGGCAACCGATGAAACTCATTCACTTCAACCCGCAATGGTCAATCGATGCCGCCGCACCGATCGTTACCAAGGCGGCTTCCGTTGAAGTCGATAGTAGGATTCCCGTGGTGATCGCCGAAGACGATCCGGTTTCGCGAAAGATTGTCGATACAGTTATTACCCGCGCCGGCTTTCGCACCATCGTAACGAAGGACGGCGAAGAAGCCATGGCTGCGCTTCGCGCCGAGCACGGCCCCTGCGTGGCGGTGCTCGATTGGATGATGCCTGGAATAGACGGTCCCGCGATTTGCCAGCGCATCCGAGACGGCGCCAGACCTGTTTACATCATCATGCTGACGGCACGATCCGCTAAGGAAGATGCTGTCGCAGGCCTGGACGTAGGAGCGGACGATTACCTCGTAAAACCTTTTGATCAGGGTGAACTCCTCGCGCGCATCCGTGTCGGAATGCGCGCTCTTGATCGACAACTGCGAATAGACAGTCACGTGGCGGAACTGGAACGAACCGCCCGGGAAGAAAAGTGGGGGCGGATGCAAGTTCCGCTTTGAGTTTCGAATCGAAACGCGCATGGAAGAGTTACTAACATCCGGGGGAAGTGCCGTGCAGGCGACTCTCCTCGTGATCGACGACGACGCGGCCATGCGCACGATTCTGAGCATGACTCTTAACTCCTTTGGCTATGTGGTCCTGGACGCGGCGGACGGGGAAGAAGGACTGCGAATCGCCCGGGCTCATCCGGAAATCCGTCTCGTCGTTCTCGATGTCGTTATGGCTGGCGTATCAGGTAAGGAGCTGGCGGAGCAGTTGAAGATCTACCTTCCTGATTCTTCGCTTTTGTTTTGCTCTGGGCATCCCGCTTCCGTGATGGCGCGGTTCGATATCGATCTCAATTCCGAGCACTTTTTGCAGAAGCCTTGCCGCCCGCCTGAGCTGCAGCGGAAACTGACAGAGCTTCTTTCGAGTCGTTAGCAACCCCGCATCGTCGCCCGGCTCGACACTGCCAGGTCGCGTTTCCTGGAGGTTTTGACGATGGTTAAGCGTCATGCGCCAACAGCCTTTTCGTCTCTATCTCGTAACATTCGGGACAGGCGCCATGGGTAAACCGGCTTCCGGTTTCCTTCTGGATGTAGTTCTCAACCCGATCCCAATAATCCTCTTCGTCTCGCACCTTGCGACAGTAAACACAGATGGGAATCATCTCCTTGAGTTGCCGGATCTCAGCCGTGTATTTCAAAATCCGCTCGGCCACGCGCAAGCGCATTCGAATCGCTTCGCGATCGATCGGCTTGGTCAGGAAGTCGTCGACTCCGGCCGCGGCCGCGAGAGCATAATTTTCGGGGCTGGTGTGGTTCGCGGTGAGAAGGATAAAATAAGTATACGCCGTCTGCGCCCGCCCCCGCACTTTCTCGCAAAGCGCCAGGCCATCCAAACCGGGCATCATCCAGTCACTGACAATCAAGCGGATGGGTGCTCTATCGAATATTTTCCAAGCCTCAGCTCCATCGCGAGCAACCACCGCTTCATAGCCTAATTGCTCCAGGACTTTGCACAGGACCCTGGAACTGACCGGATCGTCCTCCGCCACAAGGATCTTGCTTGGTGCCGCCGCCAGAATTGCGCTGAGACGACCTGGCAGCGAGGTCTCTCCTTCAGCCGGGGTGTCGTCAGGCGGTTGCACGATAACCCTCCAAAGC
>QHBM01000018.1 GCA_003244145.1 Chthoniobacterales bacterium | reverse complement strand
GACTTCTGACCTCCGACCTCTGATTAACGGCTCTTGCGCGATTTCTTGCTGTGCTTTTCGGAGTAACCGCCGCCGTAGGAACCTTCGCCGGCGCCATAGCCGTGCGAGGCATAATAGTAATAGTAATCGGTGCCGCGATTGCGCGGCAGACGATTCAGAATGACTCCGGCCGGCCGAGTCCCAGAACCGCCTAAGAGCAAAACGGCGCGTTGGACGGCGTTACGGGCGGTCCGGCTCGCGCGCACAACCATACAGACGCTTTGCACGTGCGGTGTCATGAGAAGGGTGTCGCTCACGGCGAGCACCGGCGCGCTGTCGATTACGACGCGATCATAAAGTTTAGCGGCCTCCGCCACGAGTTCCGCAAATGAATGGCTGCTGAGCAGCTCGGCTGGATTGGGCGCGCGCCGCCCCCCGCACAGGACCGAGAGCTGGCCGCCGGTCGCGGTAATGGTGCCGGCGGATGACGAAGAACTCGTCCCGATAATGTCCACATCGCGTGCAGAAACTGCCCGCACGGCGTCGGAGAGATTCACGTCACCGACGAGATAATCGACAATGCCGCGCTGCTCCTCGGTCCCTTCCGTGCTTTCGTTCCCAGTCGCGCCCACTTCGCGAAAAATCTTGTGCAGGCTGGGCCGGCGGAGGTCGCCGTCGATCAGGAGGACGCGATGGCCTTGTTGCGCGAGGGAGAGAGAATAGTTCGCGCTGGTGAAACTTTTGCCCTCGTTAGGCAGCGCGCTGGTAAAGAGAAAAACTTTTCGTTCCGACTCGGGACCCAGGAGTGAAAGCGCAGCGCGCAGATTACGGAACGCTTCCGCCGCGGGACCTTCCGGCGCTTCGGCGACGAGTCGATAACTCGACGGTCCAGCGTGTTCCTGATCTTTTTCACCGCGATCGGCCGCCTTGCCGCTTGGAACTTCCGGAACCGCTGCGAGGACGGGAAGGCCAAAGCTGGTTTCGGCTTGATCGACGGTCTTGACGGACCGGTCGAGCGCGTTCGCGCCAAAAATAATACCAAGCCCGGCGGCGATGCCGCCGAGAAGTCCGAGCGCGATCGACTTGATGGGATTGGGACTGACCGGCGCGCCGGGCAGAGGCGAGTGCTCCACGATACTGACCGCGTTCGCTTTTGTTCCTTTGGTCAAATCGGTCTCCTTGATCTGGCGCAAAACGCTTTCGTAAAGAGCGCGGTCCGTATCCGCCTGGCGCGCGAGTTCCTGGTAGCCAATGGCGGCCTTGTTCAAGGCGAGCGCGGCTTTCTCCTGTTCGCCCGCGGCCGATTGCAATGAATTTTCCGCCGCGCGCGCCTGCTCGATCGCATTCTTCAGTACCGCCGGTTGCTGCAGGACGGTTTGTTTCAAGGAGGCGCGGGTTTCGTTCAAGGCCGCTTTGGCCGCGATCATGCGCGGATGTTTCTCTTTGTAGCGCTGACTCAGGGTCGCAAGGGCGGCTTCGACTTGCGCGACATCGCGGCGTCGTTCCACCACGGCCGGCGCCGACGCGATACTGGGGACGGCCAGCAGGGCATCGATGTTATCTCCGGCCTGCTCGATTTGGGCGAGCTCGCCTTCCAGCCGCATCCGCTCGGTCTTCGCCACCGTCGATTTGGTACTAAGCTCCTGGAGCTTTTCTTCGACCCCTCCACCGCGCGCAACAGTATTCTGGCCTGTGTTTGAATTTGCGCCTCCGCCGAGCTGAAGGGCATCAGGAGTTTTTGCTTTGTATTCGGCAACGGCGGCGTCGCTTTTCCGCAGATTCGCCTTGAGCCGCTCTTCTTCCTCCAGCAAATAACGGAGTGTATCTTCGGCGAAAGACGCGCGTCGTTCGATGGAGTTGCGGATGTATTCGCGCCCGACCGCCTCGGACAGTCGCTGAGCGAGCGCCGGATCCTGATTGACTACGTATAGATCGATCAGGCGGGTGCCGCGGCGAACCACCGGTTTGACCATGGTGGAGAGGGCGCCTCCGAGTGCTTCCTCCATTTGGGAAAACGCGGGCTCAGGTGCGGTCGATTTCGCGCCGGGGACCGACTCTTTTTTTGCGGCGGGCGCTGGACCCTTGGTCCGGCCCAGAAGCGCTTTGCCCTCGTCGTCCGCGAGTCCTTCGGAACGGATGACCCGTGCGAGCAACGTCCGGTTGGTCAGGTTTTGCTCAATTGTACGCAAGGCGTCCTGGCTGGCGAGAAAGGCGGTGCGCATCCGGCTGGCGCCATCGTCGGTGCGAACCAGGCTCGGTTCCTGAATGTCCACTTCGAGCACGATGTGCCCCTGATAGAGTTTCGGCGTGCGGGCGAGATAACCGATGGCGAGAAAAAGTCCCGCGACCGTGCAGAGAACAAAAATCCAAAGTTTCTCGAGGATGGTGTGCCAGACGCGGCGAAAGTCGAAACGGTTGCCGGTCTCAAAACCGACGTTGCCTAACGAGGGGTTTGGGGTCGCGGCGGGCGGTGAGGCCGGGATGGGGTGGGGAGCGATGATGGGCGCGGCCGGGTTCATGAGCAACGCTAAAAAATACTTTCGCCGACGGTGATGGTATCGCCCGCCTGGACTTTGAAACTGCTGTTCGCTCCGCCCGTGCCGCGCGCGAGGCGTTTGCCGTCGACCTTAAGAATTTCATCCCCTTTGGGGCTATGGCGGCGAACCGTAATCCGCTCCGGAGCGGCGATCCGGGTGTAGCCGCCCGCCATCGCAATTGCTTCCAGGAGATCGATCCCCATCGGGCTGCCTTCCGGCATTTCGAAACTGCCCGGCCGGTTGACCTGCCCGAGCATGGTGAAACGCCGCTTCGCGTAGCCGACCAGCATGACGTTCACCTTGGGATTTACGAGATAATCGCGGGCGTAAAGTTCGCTCACCCGCGCGGTGGCCTGGGTGAGGTTTAATCCCGCAAGGTGGACCGAGCCGAGAAGCGGCAAACTCAGATTGCCCTCAGCGTTGAGCCGCCCGTTCGTTCGCAAATCCTCTTCGCCGAAGACCTCGACGGCGACCTGATCATTCGCGCTCAGGACGTAACCCGAAGGCGCGGTCACCGCGTTGGTCGTGACCTGGGGAGCGACCGAAGGGGGCGAAGGCGCAAGCAAAGTCCGCGCGGAATCCGGCGCGGCGGTGGGACTCTGAGCGCGGACGGTCAAAGAGATTGCGGCGAATGCGAACAGGCAGAGCGCCGGCCCCAGGACCCGCAGAGCGCGGAGGACCAGCCGATCACTAAAACGTGAGTATGGTGCGGAGGCCAACCTGATTGTCATGGAAACTAAACGCATCGAGTGAGCTGTTGTTTGCCCGGTGCAAATAATACGCGCCCACGGTCCAGAATCTAGTCACCCTGACGGCAATCGAAGGTTGGACAAAAAAGTAATCGTCGTTGCGAGTGGTTCCGGTGGTCGCCACCGTGCTGAAGTAATCCGAATTTTCGTAGCCCGAGTTCACGCCCAGATAGAAGCGCTGGAACATCCGTTGCTGCACGCCCACGGTAAAATTCGTGACCGCGTAATCCTGGCTGCTGAGCACGGCGGAGTTGAGGGTGCGCCGGTTGGCCGTGATCGAAATCTTGGTCCCGTCGAACGGCAAATAATTTATTCCCACCTCAAAAACCGGCGACACGTACTGGCTGCGCATGTCTCCATCGAACTGGCGGAACTCCACTCCGCCGGACGCGGCCAGGTCGATTTTTCCCGTGAGTTGATACGAGAAGCGCACGTTCACCTGCTCGAAAGTCTGGTTCGGATTCGGCGCGTCCACCCGATCGAAACCACCGGTGCCGCCGAGGCCGACCACCATTTTCGGGCTGTAGTTGTAGTTGAGGAAAAAGTTGCCTGAAAAAACTTCGGAGCTGATGAGCTGGCTGTAGTGGGTCGCGGTAAAATCCGCGCCGCTCGAGAGGAAGGTCTTGCCGGTCACATAATAGGCGGCGTTGAGATGCGTCGTGTAAATATTAAAGCGCGTCCGACCGGCGACATCGAGGTTGACCTGTTGATCGAGGCCGCCCGCGACGCCAGCGCTCTGGGTTTGAACATCCACGCCGTCCATGATCTGGACCATCTGAGTCAGGTTCAGGGTGAGACGATTGATCCGATATTGCCCCTCTACGCGCGCGACGTGCTGGATGGAATTATTTTCCGAGTGATCCGCAAAGAGAAACACCGCCGGCAGATAGTCGAGTCGGATGTAATTCTCCGTGCGCGCGTCGGTGTCGCCAAAACCGATCATGACCGCGGGCTCGATCGTGGTGTAGTAATCCGAGATCGGGTTATCGTGCGAGAGATTGATATTGTCGTCGTAAACGCTGCGGACGGTGAGGCCGAGGGTGTAATGAAAACGGCGAGGTATTCCGGAATCGACGTTGTGGACGGCATCACTCGGGGAGTCAGCGGTCGCGACGGGCAGCGGAGGATTCACCTCAGCCGAGAGATCGATCGATTGCTCCGGCGCGATCAAGGCCGCGGGCTCGACGGTATCGGCAACGGCAACGAAAACGTCCTGGGCGAAGGTGGCGGGAGAGAAAGAAAAAAGAAGGGAGAGCGCCAGTAACCGCAAGACCGTCGCGGGGAGCGATCGCCTCGGCTGGAAAATGGCTCTAGGAGAGATCATTGGGCGGGATAATTGGACGTAAGGGAAGTAAATGCAAACCTTCTCTGAAACAGCGGGCGCAAAACGGCGAACTTCGCGCCGAATAAGCATTTTGCCGGATGTTACTGAGAGGGCGGCTGTTCGGGTGAATTGACACTGCCGCTATCTCTAAGATCGGATGTGTTCGCGGGACTGCGGGTCGCTGCGCTGAAGAAAAATCCAGTGTTGTCCGCCACAGAAAAGGCGAGGAAAGTAAGCTGGTGCATTTTCGCGCTGGCAGCTTGCAGAATGGCCGCCTTCTCACCCGGCGCCGCGCGGGCCAGGAGCGCCGCGAGCGTAATTTCTTTTGCCAGGTCTGGGCGCATTTTGACAGCAGCCATTACGCAGGCCGGCACGGCACGGCACGCTGCTTCGCTCCAACCAGAACGGCGACAAAGCCGCGAACAAATCGTCGTGCATTCGCATGCTTGGGAGTCGCGCGCTCCAGCGACCTGGACGGCACGTTCAATCTCACCTTGCTCCGCGGCCAACGTGGAAGCGGGAGGCAACGCCAGGCCCGAAGCGGCTAAAACGATCGCAAGCGTGAACACCGGAATGGCGCGGGGCACAGACCCCCAAAATCGGATCAAAAGAGATTTGCATTTAGGAAAAGTCCTAGAGTGCACACACACCCTCAAGCTAGTCCCGCGCCTTCGCGGTGTGGAGAGACTACGGACGAGGTGTTAGCGTGGCAAAATGTTCCGCTGAGCTCGCGCAAGCGCCAGCAGCTCCCGCTCCGCGGAGAGCACGTCGGTCACCCGCTCTTGTCCCGCTGCATCTGCCGCCACCGCCACGAGACTCGACGTTTGCGATGTTAATTCAGCCACCGAACCAGCGTCCACAGAGAGTGCTTGCTGTCCGCTGGCCGGGGCGATTCCAACTAGACCACGTGCGCAGGTAACGCGGAGACGCTGCGAGTTCGCCTCGATACAGACCAGGCAATCCGAGTTGGCGGTGACTATCCCATGAGGCGTCTTCACGAATAACGACCCAGCGGCGCCGGGGGGGCGCCGGTGGGTCACGAAGACGGTCCCAGCGCGGAGAGAGATTTCGACGCGCCGCGCGAGCATCGCATCCCCAGTTTCGTTTCCATCCTTGGAGAGCTCTACGCTGTCTATGATGAGCTCGCCTTCGCCGGCCATTCTGGCGAGGGTACTTGGCAGAAGCGCGAGGTCGGCCTGAGCTTCCCTCGTGCTTTGCAAGATCGCGCCGGCGCCGAGCGCGAGCCCCGGCCGTGCGGAGAGGAATTGGGCGGCGAGTCCTTCCTTAACCCGAACGGTTCCCCGCGTTGCGAGGATGGTTGCCGAAGCGGCGCGGGTTATCCCCTCCCAGCAACTTGTGAGCAAAACGGCGCCGGCCACAACCGCACCTAACCTCGCTGAAAAGCTCAATTGAGCATCGGCCAACGGGTTAAATTCGAACCTACCGAAAAACGCAAACAGTGACTCGCGCCGAACTCATGGCAGCGCAAGGGATTCATCGCACGCGATGATAATTGTTACGGAAAATGCGAAGCCGGTGACCGCTCAGTGTTTCGGCTTGGGAGTGGGCTTTGGAGTGGGCGTGGGTTTCGGCGGCTTTTCCGGCGATCTCACATCATGATCGTCGTCGTCCTTATCCTTATCCTTATCCTTATCCTTATCCTTGTCTCGGTGTTCGTCGCGGTCGTCGTTCGCGTAGGATTTCGCGATGTTGGCCGGGACGGTGGCGAGAAAAGCTACGGTCAATAAGCTGAGAAAGAGACGTGAAGCTTTGGCGACAAGAGAGCTCATAAGGAATGATGGAGGAAGAAACGCGAGTTCGAGCGCCTATCCTGACGATAATTTCTAGCAGGGCAAGCTTTTTTTGCGAGGGCACCGAAGGAATCCGGCTTCAAGGTCGGCCGGAGGCTGAAACCCTTGCCTTGCAAATGCCTTTTCACTAAGGGTAACTCTACATGCCGCGTCCCCTTACTTTTGGTCCACCAGCAAGCGCCCTGGCTTCAACAACGCCGACATGAACGTTTTCGACGAAGCGATCATGTCGTTCCTGAATCGCGCGGCCCAAGCCTCGCCAGGTTTTGATCAATTTGTTGTTTTTCTCAGCAATAGCGATCTCGTCAAAGGCGGAGCGGTGGCGGCAGTAGTATGGGCCGCGTGGTTCTATCGAGGTGGAGACCAAAATGAGAATCGATCGTTCCTGCTCTCGGCGGTCTTGGGGGCCCTGGTCGCGCTTTTCATCGCGCGCGTGTTCGCCCATTGGGCGCCGATGCGCATCCGTCCGGTGCTTGATCCGCAGCTGCATTTCCGCTCCCCGAGCGGGCTGCCCGCGCAATCGAATTGGACTTCATGGAGCTCGTTCCCGAGCGATCACGCGGCACTTTTTTTTGCCTTAGCCATGGGGGTGTGGTGGGTGTGGCGAAAGGGCGGAACCGCATTGTCCTTGTACGTCGCGCTGGTCATTTGTCTGCCACGCCTTTATCTTGGGATCCATTACCCCACGGATGTTCTGGCCGGAGCCGCGATCGGGCTGGGCTCTGTCGCATTACTGTCGAACAAGGCGCTCAGATCCGTCGTCGCGGAACCGATCTTGAATTGGGGAGAACGTCACCCCGTCCTGTTTTATTTTTCCTTGTCCTTGCTCATTTTTCAAATTGCGACCCTCTTCTGGGACATCCGCGTGGCGTTGAGTCTGTTTGATATCTCGGTGTAACCCGGGCATCCGATCTGGAAAAAGACTAGGTGAGTTAGAAAATTTTTCGACAAATAGGGGTTGGCAAGTACTCGCGCTCCAGCTAGAGACAAGGCGTAGGGTGAGAAAAGAAGTTTTTGTTTGCGATAATTGCGGGATGCGGAAGCGCCTCGACAGCGCCCAAAGGCATTGGTGCGAGGAATGCAAAACTTCCAGCCCGGTGGAATTGAGACCTGCCCGCGACAAACGACCCGCCCCGATACCCGAGTCGGCCGCGCCCGCGAACGCTGCGCGCCCCTGGCGCTGACTTCCCAGCATAACAAGCCGCGCGCAAGCGGCAGCAGACGGAAGCCCTTTTTTAAACCTTCACCATGCAATATGTGAATCTTGGTTCGACCGGACTCAAGGTTTCCCGCCTTTGTCTGGGCGCCATGACCTACGGATCGAGCAAATGGCGCCCGTGGGTCCTCGACGAAGAGGCGAGCCGGCCCTTGATCAAGCAGGCGCTCGAGGGCGGCATCAATTTTTTCGATACGGCCGACATGTACTCGCTAGGCCAGAGTGAAGAAGTGCTTGGCCGCGCGCTAAAGGATTTTGGTCCCGGGCGGGACGAACTGGTGATCGCCAGCAAAGTTTTTTATCCCGTCGCCGACGACCCGAACCAAAGAGGACTTTCTCGCAAGCATATCAGGCACGCCATTGATGACACTTTGCGACGCCTGGGAACAGACTACGTGGATCTCTATCAGATCCATCGGTTCGATCCGGAGACCCCGATTGAAGAAACGCTCGGAGCTCTTCACGAAGTAGTGCAGGCGGGCAAAGCGCTTTATCTCGGCGCTTCCTCCATGGCAGCGTGGCAATTCGCCAAGATGCTTCACACCGCTGACGCGCGGGGATGGAAGCGTTTCGTCACGATGCAGAACCATTACAATCTGATTTATCGCGAGGAGGAACGCGAGATGGTCCCGCTTTGTCTGGACGAGGGGATTGGTCTTTTGCCGTGGAGTCCGCTCGCACGCGGTCTCCTGGCGGGTAAGGCAAGGCCGCAGACCGAGCGGGCGTCATCCGATACTTACAGCCACAAGCTCTATGGAGAGAAGATTGGCGAGATGGATGTGCGCCTCATCGAACGACTCGAAACGGTGGCGACTGAGCTGGGGAAAAAGCCGGCGCAAGTCGCGCTCGCCTGGCTTCTGCAGAAGCCGGGGGTGGTGGCGCCGATCATAGGAGCGTCGAAGCCACAGCATTTGGAGGACGCGCTTGGTGCATTGGAAAACCCGCTCTCTACTGAGGCAGTCAGGAGATTGGAAGAGCTCTACATCCCGCATCCTGTAGTAGGGATTTCTTGACTCGGTCGCAGCAAAGACTGGATCTGATGGCGCACCTCGTAATCAGCCCTGGATGCCCCAAGTATCAGAGGATCGCGCATTGCCCAGGAGATTCGCCTGACCTCGCAGTCAGGTTACGTCCAGACTGTTGAACACTATGTCCGATTGAATCTGCTAACGGGAAACGAACGATTCGTCGTGAATCCATCGCGCGCTGCGCCTCCGCTATTTCCCCGGCGATTTCGTTTATGATCCTGGCAACCCTCGGATCCAAGGGCTGTTCCAGAATTGCGCGAAGTTCATCCGACAGAGGAATGAGCGGGAAAACTACAGGGGCACGGACGACGGCCGGCTCCATGCGGACCTCTTCCGTCACCGCTTCTGGCGGTTGCTCCGTTTGCCGGCGAAGAAATTTCAAGCTGGCTGATTTAGCGTTAACCGTGCCACACGGCGTCGCGATTGCGTTCAATCCCGCGCCACCGAAGACATTGCGCCGGGGCTCCGCGTCGCATCTCAATGTTTCCGGCCAAACCGTCTGCTGCGTTGACGCCCACCGCGATGACGGGACACAATCCGTGGCACGCAACAGGCTAAAAGGGTTGCCAATGGCAGCTTTCGACTTCCCCGATTGCGAGCGCCGTCTCCAACAGGTGATCAAGACGAGTGCGCCTTGCACCTCCATGCAGCCGCCGGCTACGGAAACGAAGCTTATTCCTTACGGTGAAATTTCGCTGTCCGAGCAGCAGCTTGCAATACTGCAGGAGCCTTTAGACCCTCGCGTTGTAAGTATTCTCCGAGAAATCGGCGAAGACGCCGAGCAAATTCAGAACGAAATGAGATCGAGACGAATCATACCCTTCCCGTTCGCCGGCTCCACTCCCGGTCACGCAATCCGTGACGGTAAGGGAAATTGGACTGTCGTCTCCGGGGAACCACCCCTGGAACTTCTGCGCCAGGTGATAATCTAATCTCTCTGCGAGAAAGACGACGGCGGGGCACGACAGCTCGCACCACTGCGTCAGGTGCAACGAAAACTTCGCCTCTTCCGCGTTTGGATCAAAGGATCATGGAAACGATATCTCTCTCACTCTCACCGCCGTGCCCGAGCCTTCCACCTACATCGCAGCGGTCTTAACTCTCGCCGCGCTCGTCTGCCATCAGCGTCGGCGGCGCGCGACGAGATAGCCGCATTTTTTCTGCTGCGCACGGCACGGGAGTTGCATCATTTCAGGGAGAACAATCCGTCGTGGTCTGTCGCAAGGCGGCCGGGGGCGGATGATTAATTACGAATTATGAAACCTCTCTTCGCCATTCTTTCCACCTTCCTTTTTTGCTCCTGCGCCGACATGCACGTCACCAAGACGGATGTGGCGGGCGGTTCCACTCGGACGACTACGGCCGATGCGAAAGATTCGAAGGGTGTATACATGACGACCAATTGCGGCGTCGGCGCGGCCGAACCCAAGGCGATCTACATTCGCCCGTTCTGCATCGATAACGCGGTCTTCATCGGCGACCAGACCAATTCGGATGGCGAAATGCCGATCCGCAAGGCGCTCACCCCTCACGAATTTGCCGGCGACCTGAAAGAGCAGCTCGAGAAAATTGCGCCGGCGCGAATCTTGAAAGATTACGAAACCCCGCGCACCGGCTGGCTGGTCGAAGGGGAATTCGTGCTGCTGGATGGCGGCAGCCCCGCAGCCCGTTTCTTTTTCGGCCACTTCGGCGCCGGAGCATCCCACCTCGCGTTGCATGTGCGCGTGACCGATGTCGATAAAGGCATCGTGGTTTACGAATTCGACATGGCGGGTGGCAGCAAGCTTCAAGGTCCTGCCGGAACGGTCCGGGCCAGTGGCCTGGGCAAGGCGAGGTCCTTCGATCTCGTGAACGCGGCCGAACGCATCTACCTCGTCCTCACCCCGAATGCTTTCCGCTACGGCACGCGCTCCAGCGTAGCGTTGCAATAGTTGCAGCGCTTCTCTACGCCGCTCCGAAAAACGCGCCGATTCACCGGTTGCGAACCAAGCCGCGCCGATTAAGATGCTGCGGTTTTTGTTACTGTGATTATGCGCCGCTTTTTCATCGCTCTTTTCTCGCTCGCGCTCTGCCTTCCGGCGGGGCAAGCGCTCCAGGCCGCGAAGGCCTACGCCATTGTCGATTCGCAGACTGGTTTTGTCCTCGAGCAACAGGGGATGAAAGATAAACGCCAGATCGGAAGCCTCACCAAAGTAGCCACAGCCATGGTCGTGCTCGATTGGGCCGAGAAAAGAGCCGGCGACTTGAACCAGATGGCCACGATTCCGCCCGAAGCATTCGTCGGCACCGGTGAGAATCTCGTTGGTTTTCAACCCGGCGATAGAATCACCCTGCGCGATCTCCTTTACGCCGCGCTGGTCCAATCCGATAACGTCGCTGCTTACACGCTCGCGGCTCACGTGGGAACCGCGCTTCAGTCCGTTGTGCCCGGCAACGGATCGCCGGTCGATCTTTTCGTCGGTCAGATGAACACGCTCGCGAAGAGCCTGCGGATGGATCGGACCCGTTTCCTCAATCCCCACGGCATTGACACCAGCGAACGGTCGCTTCCCTATTCGACCGCCTCGGACCTGGTGCGGCTCTCGCGTTACGCCGTAAACAAACCGGGCTTTCGTTTCTACGTTTCGCAAAAGGAACGGCAAATTTCTTTCAGCCGCGGCACTCAGAAAAAAGGTTACATGCTGCGGAACACGAACGAGCTGCTCGGCACGAACGGCGTCGATGGCGTGAAGACGGGAAAGACGGCGCGCGCCGGTGATTGCCTCATTCTCTCCGCTCATCGCGAGTCGCAGATCGTTAAGGACGGCGGGCGCACGGCGGCGATTCCGCGCCAGATCATTGTTGTCATGCTCGGGAGCACCGATCGTTTCCACGAAGGCGCGCAACTTCTCGAGCGGGGCTGGCAGCTCCACGATGAGTGGGCGGCCGGCGGCCGAATGGTCGATCCGAAGAAAACCCTTTGATTTTGCGGCAGCGCAAATGACCAAGCCCCGTATCGGCGTGTTGACGAGCGGAGGCGATTGCCCCGGCTTGAATGCGGTGCTGCGCGGTGTTGTCCTCGCCGCGGAGAAACTCGGCTGGGAAGTGCTCGGGTTTCTCGACGGCTTCGAAGGCTTGCTCCCTCCGGGAAATTACAAGCTGCTCGGCCGGCGCGAGACGGCGGGGATCATGCCGCGCGGCGGCACGATCATCGGCACCACCAATCGCGGACATTTCGTGGCCAAAGTAGGAGCGGGCGATCGCGCCGAGGTCGCGGAGAAGGTGATCGCCGATGCGCGCCGAGTTTTGCAAGAGCTGCGCGTGGACGGGCTCATCATAATCGGCGGCGACGGTTCGATGGCGACCGCGCTTCAGCTTCAGGCCGCAGGCATCAACTGCATCGGCGTTCCCAAAACGATCGACAACGATTTGGAAGCGACCGCGATGACGTTCGGTTTTGATTCCGCCGTCGCCACCGTGATGGACGCGCTCGATCGCTTGCACACCACGGCCACGAGTCACAAACGGGTGATGGTGCTCGAAGTAATGGGACGCCATGCCGGCTGGATCGCATTGCACGGCGGCCTCGCCGGCGGCGCGCATATTATTTTGATCCCGGAAATCCCGTTCGATTACGACAAGATCGCGGCAGCGCTCAACGCTCGCGCCGAGCGAGGGAGTTTGTCGGCCATTGTCGTCGTGGCGGAAGGTGCGAGGGCCAAGGATGGGCAGGTGGTGATGCGCCCGATGGAAGAGGGTGAGTATCGGCTCGGTGGCATCGGTGAAATCGTCGCGCGGGAGATCGCGGCGCGCACAGGCAAGGAAACACGCTGCACTGTTCTCGGCCACTTGCAGCGTGGCGGCGCACCGACCACGCTCGACCGGATTCTTGGCACCCGTTTCGGAGTGCAGGCGGTCAAGCTCATCGCCGAAAAACAATTCGGCTCGATGGTCAGCTACCAGAATTATCAAGTGCAGCACGTGCCGATCGCCGATGCCGTCAACCGCCTCCGACTCGTTTCGCCCCAAAGCCAGATGGTGCAAACCGCGCGCGCCGTTGAGATATCGTTTGGAGATTAAATGAAAATCGTCCTCGCATATTCCGGCGGACTAGACACCTCCATCATCCTGCGCTGGCTGAAGGAAAATTATCAGGCTGACATCGTCGCATTCTGCGCCGACATCGGGCAGGCCGAGGAACTCGAAGGCCTCGAGGCGAAAGCGCTCACTACTGGCGCGAGCAAATGCATTATCGAAGATTTGCGGGAAGAATTCGCGCGCGACTTCATCTTTCCGATGCTCCAGGCCGGCGCGATTTATGAAGGCCAATATTTTCTCGGGACCAGCATCGCGCGCCCCCTGATCGCGAAGCGGATGGTGGAGATCGCGCGGGCGGAGAAGGCGGACGCGATTGCGCACGGCGCCACGGGGAAGGGGAACGATCAGGTGCGTTTCGAATTGACCGCGGCCGCGCTCGCTCCGGAACTGCGCGTGATTGCGCCCTGGCGCGAAGAACGGTTTCGCAAACAATTTCCCGGACGCGCCGAGATGATTGCCTACGCCGCCGAGCAAAATATTCCGGTCGAAGCGAGTGCCGCGAAGCCGTACTCGATGGATCGAAATCTTCTCCACATCAGTTTCGAAAGCGGGATGCTCGAAGATCCCTGGTTCGACGCCAGCTCGGAGGAAGCGCGCGGGATGTACAAACTCAGCGTCTCGCCGGAAGAAGCGCCTAACGAGTCCGAACATCTCGAACTGGAATTCCGGGAAGGCAATTGCTGCGCGGTAAATGGAAAGGCGCTGTCTCCGCTGGCTGCCATGGAACTGCTCAATAAGATTGGCGGTAAGCACGGCATCGGGCGCGTGGATATGGTGGAGAACCGTTTCGTCGGCATGAAAGGGCGCGGCGTTTATGAAACACCGGGCGGCGCTATTCTCCATTTCGCCCACCGGCAGATGGAATCGCTCACGATGGACCGCGAAGTGATGCATTTGCGCGACAGCCTGATCCCGCGCTACAGCACGCTCGTTTACAATGGATTTTGGTTCGCGCCGGAACGGGAAGCGTTGCAGGCTCTCGTCACCGAAACGCAGCGGGACGTGGCCGGCGTCGTGCGGTTGAAACTTTACAAAGGCAACATCATCGTCGCGGGCCGGCGCAGCCCGAAGAGTCTGTACGATCCGCACATCGCGACGATGGAAGGCAGCGGCGGCGCGGCCTACGATCAGAGCGACGCCACCGGATTCATCCGGCTGAATGCGCTGCGGCTCAAAGTGCGCGCCGCGGTAAAGGGCAATGGCGGTGCGCCGAATCGCTCGGGCGATTGAGTCAATCGCCCCTACCTTAAAAAGCAGTTGGCTCGCGGGGAACTCACCGTAGGTTCTGCACCGCTCCCAGCCCCAAAGATTTCTTCATATGATTACCGTAATGCGCAAACACCACCGGTGGCTCATGATCGTCATCGCGATCCTGGCCATTCCGTTCATTTTCTATTTTAACAAAACGGACTTGAGCGCCCAGCGCGCCACCGACCTCGGCCGGATCTACGATCGCGCCGTCACTCACGTCGAGTTTCAGCGCAACGCGCGCATGTTGAATCTCTCCCAAATCCTCGGCCTCTCTCTGCCGCAAGAGTTGACCATGGGCGCGAGGACGGAGGCGCAGGCTTACGAGGATTTTACCTGGAACCGTCTCGTTCTTCGTCACGAAGCCAAAGTTCTGGGAATTCAGCCGACCCGCGACGAGATCGCGACTTTCGTTAGAACGCTGCGGCCGTTTCGCGGCGACGCCGGTTTCGATCCCAACAAATATAACGAATTCACGCAGACGACGCTCCCGGCGCTGGGATTCAACGAGTCGCAACTCGAAGAGATCGTAGGCGATCAACTCTTGCTCACGCGGGTGAAGGATTTGCTCGCGACCGGAATACAAATCGCGGAATCGGAGACGAAGGAATACTACGAGCAAACTTATGGGAAACTACACGTGGCCGTCCTGCGTTTTCGCGAAGAGGATCTCCAAAAGGATGTAAAGATCACCGACGAAGATGTTGCGAAATACTACGAGGCGCATAAGGCGCAGCTGAAGAGCGAGGAAAAACGCCGGGTGGAATTCGTCGCCTTCGCCCTTTCCGAGGCGGAGAAGAAATTGGCCGGCAAGGAACGCGTGGATGCGCTTCAGAAAGTGGCCAACCGGGCGAATGATTTTGTTCAGGCCATGCTGGAGAAAGGGGCGAAATTCGCGGAGGTCGCGAACAAATTCAGCACCCCGGTGGCGGCAACGAATGAATTCACCGCGGCGGCGCCCGATCCGCAGTTTGCTTCAAATCCGCAACTGACGCAGTATGCTTTTCAACTCACCGGTCAGGAACCAGTCAGCGATGCGATCCAGGGTCCGGATGGCTTTTACGTTCTGCACCTCATCGGTGGAACGCCATCCAAGCCGCTGACGCTTGAGGAAGCGAAGCCGAAGATCGTGGAAGCGTTGAAATCCGAACGGGTGCGCCAAATGGTTGCCATCAAGGCGGCGGACGCGGCCCGGGTGATGCGCGAAGCGCTGGCGGCCGGCACGCCTCTCGACAAAGCGATGGCCCAAGGCGGATGGACCCTGGAACGAATTCCTCCGTTTTCGATTGTGGAGACCGCGCCGCCGAAACCGGAAGCTGACAAGCCGCCGAAAGTCGATCCGCCCGATCTTCCGATGATCAAGAACGCGATGCGCGAATTGAACCCGGGCGAGGTCACCGACTTTGTCCCGACCGACAAGGGCGGTCTCGTCGCCGTCCTGGAAAGACGCGACCCGGCTGATCCGGGCGCTTATGCGCAAGCGAAGATCACGTTCGAAGCGAATGTCCTCCAGCGGAAACGGGCGATCGTTCTCTACGAATGGTTGAACGATCGCCGGCGCGCGGCCAATCTCCAATCCGCCACGATCCAGTCGTAGCGGCGAAAGGTGCGCATGCCGACGCTCGAGGAAATCTTCGATGACGCGAACGGCGATCTGGCAATCGGCGAACTGGAAAGTGCGGTGGAGAAATACCGCCAATGCGTCGAGCTCGATCCCACGTTCTTCGATGGGTGGCACGCGCTCGGCATGGCCTTGATGAAAATCGGTCGCTTCCCCGAGGCGATCGAAGCCGGAAAGAAATCGACGGAGCTGCGGCCTAACGACCAGATCGGCTGGACGAGCTTGTCGCTCTTTTACAATCGCAACGGCGACATCAAGGAAGCCGAAGCCGCCGGCACGAAAGCGAAGATTCTTTCGTGGGGCGGGAAAATCGCGCAGGAATAATCAGATCCCGGTCTCAAGCTCGGGAACATACGACCCATTCTCGAAAAGCAATTTCGCGCGTCCTCCGGAATCGAGCAACGCGAGACGCCTGATCTGGATGGGGCAACCTCGCGCATAAACGAAATCTTGATGCCAGACGTGGCGCGCATCTCGAAACGCGCCGGGTCCCGTCGTGCCCCCGATGTGTTCGCTTCGTCCGAGCGCAATGTGCGGACCGGCTTTTTCATCTTCGAGCACATTTCCCAAAACCCGCGCCATCGGATTACAGCCCAGGCCGAGCTCGGCCAGGTTACAGCGGGCCGGATCGAGGAAGAGAAAGTCCCGCAAGCTGCCCGACGCCGCAGTATCGCCGATCACTTCCTTCACGCGATTCTGTTTTACGCGAAGGCGCACGATCTCGTTCTCGTGCCAGACGGGAAGAACACCACTCGTTAGGCTGGGAACATTGCGATCACCTTCGTAGCCGGCGGTGAACGCTTCGCCGCTCGGAAGGTTGATCAGCCGCGGATCGGGCGCGTCACGGTGCAATTGTCCCTCGTCCACTTCGGCCACGCGAAACCGGAAATCGAAAACGAACTGGTCGCCGGTCGAGAATTCGATCTCGGCCCGCTCCGCGTTGGCCATCCGCTCGCGCAATCGCTCGCACGAGCGCGCGACCTGCGCGTAATCGGCCGCCAGTGCGGTCGACTCCATTTCCGGCGCGACGCCAGGCATCGATGCGGCGCGCAGTTGCGGAAAGCGTTTCGTCCAACCGATCAATGGTGCTGAGGCCGAGAACTCCGTGAGCGCGAGCAGGAGCGTGGCGCGCGAGCCAATGTCTTCCAGCGTAATGGCAGCGCCGGATTGCATGCCCACCGGCGGCAACTGTCCGTTGTTCATTCCCGTCGCTTCAAAAGTGACGAGCGGCAAAACGGCGAACTGCCGCTCCTCGCCGAATTTCGTCAACGCCGCATGCCAGCGCGCCGCCATCTCGCGGCGCTCCTTCCACGCGGCCGAGTCGCGAATTTCTCCGTGCGGCAGATCGACGAAAACCGCCGCCGTCTCACCCGGCTGCGGATCGAAGACGTCGATGAAGAGCTTCCGCAGATCCAGCATCGACGGGCTTACCAGATATTCACCCGTTGATCGGCGGGGCGGATCATCGGGGAACCATCCGGGATATCGAATGCCTTCTGGAATTCCACGAAATTCGAGAGCGGCCCGATGGTGCGGAAGCGGCCCGGCGAATGCGGATCGGTGTTGAGCCGCAGCTTCAAATCTTCGTCGCGCTGATTGTTTCGCCAGATTTGGGCGAAGCCGAGGAAGAAGCGTTGCTCCGGCGTGAACCCGTCGATCTTCGGCTGCGGACCTTTCTTTGCGAGCGCTTTTTGCAGCGCCGTGTAGGCGAGCCTCACCCCGCCGATGTCGGCGATGTTCTCGCCTTGCGTCAGCTCGCCGTTGATATGCAACCCGGGCAGCGGCTCGTAGGCGGAATATTGCGCCACGATCGCTTTCGAGCGTTCGGTATAAGCCTTGGCCGATTCCGGCGACCACCAATCTCGCAAATTCCCGACCGCATCATATTGCCGGCCGCGATCGTCGAACCCATGCGTCATCTCGTGCCCGATGACCGCGCCGATGCCGCCGTAATTGACCGCATCGTCCGCTTTCGGATCGAAGAAAGGCGGCTGAAGAATTCCCGCCGGGAACACGATCTCGTTTCGGTTCGGATTGTAATACGCGTTCACCGTCGGCGGCGTCATGCCCCATTCGGTGCGATCGACCGGCTTGCCGATTTTCGTGAGCTGGCGGTTTTTCTCGAACGTCTCGCCCCGCAGCACATTCAGCGCGTAAGGACCGCGATCGATCGTGAGCAGCGAGTAGTCGCGCCATTTGTCCGGGTAACCGATCTTGACCGTGAACGCCGCGAGCTTTTTCAGCGCCTCCTGTTTCGTCGGCTCGTCCATCCATTCCAGCGTCTTGATTCGATCGGCCAGCGCTTCCTTGAGATTGTTGACCAGCTCGAGCGCGCGCGCTTTCGCTTCCGGCGGGAAATGCTCGGCCACGTAAAGTTTACCCAGGCTTTCGCCGAGTTCTTCGTCCGTCTTCGCCACCACCCGTTTCCAGCGCAGCTTCAATTGCTGCGCGCCCGTCAGCGTCTTGCTGAAAAAATTAAAATCTTCGTCCACAAAATCCTTCGAGAGGCTGCTCGCCGCTCCGTGCAGCAAATGCCAGCGGAGATAGGTCTTCCAGTCATCGATTGGAGTATTCGCGAAGACCTGGTCGGCTGCTTTGAAAAATTCCGGCTGGCCCACGTTGATGTCGCCCGGTTCGGCCAGTTTGATCTCTTTAAAATAATCCGCCCAATTCCAAGCCGGCGTGAGCGCCTGCAGATCGGCCTGCTTCATTTTGTTGTAGTTCTTTTGCGGATCGCGCAGCGCGACGCGGGTGCGCGCCGGCGTGGCCAGCGAAGTTTCCAAGGCCATGACTTTCTTCGCGTGCTCCGCTGCCTGGTCGGCTGAATCGCCGAACAGCGTGAACATTTTCGTCATGTGCTCCACGTATTGGTCGCGGAGTTTTTTCGAAGCCGCGTCGTCCTTCGTGTAGTAATCGCGGTCCGGCAAAGCCAGCCCACCTTGAAAAGCCTGCGCGATCACCATGGTGCTGTTCTTCGCGTCTTGATTGGAGCTGAAACGAAAGAACGCGCCCAAACCGAGCGTGTGGAGATGCGCGACTTCCTTGAGGACATCGCCGCGATCTTTCAGCGCGTCGATGCGTTTGAATTCATCGGCCAGCGGCGTCACCCGTGCCGCGTCGACTTTCTTTTCGTCCATCCCGCTCGCGTAGAAGTCGCCGACTTTTTTGGAGTCAGCATCAGCCGCTTTCGCCGCGACGGCCTTCTCGACGACTCCGTGCAAGGCGTCGTTATTTTGCTCGGCCAGCATATTGAAGCTGCCCCAGCGCGCGAACTCCGGCGGAATCGGATTGCGTTTTATCCAGCCGCCGTTGGCGTAAAGATAAAAATCGTCCTGCGGCTTGATGGACGCATCCATGTTTTTCGGGTCTAGCGGCAGCGGGTTCTTTTCCACCGGCGTCTTAACCGATTTCTCGGTGGTGGCTGGGCTGGCTGCGATCACCGGCGGTGGCGCTTGCTCGCTCGATGGTTTTTCTTCCCCCGGCTTTGCGGGCGACGTCGTCTGCGCTTGCGAACTCAACGCGCAAAGGAAAGTCGCCCCGCTGAACAATAAGGACTTAATCATAGATGTCGTTTTGCTGTAGCGACGGCGCTCTGTCGCCGTTTCGCATTTATTAGCTGCCGAGACCCAAACGCCGACAGAGCGGCGTTGCTACAGTGATTCCTCTCACCAAATGTTCACCCGCTGATCCGCCGGACGGATCATCGGAGAGCCATCCGGAATATCGAACGCCTTCTGGAATTCCACGAAGTTCGAGAGCGGCCCGATGGTGCGGAAGCGTCCCGGTGAATGCGGATCGGTGTTGAGCCGCAGCTTCAGATCTTCGTCGCGCTGATTGTTGCGCCAGATTTGGGCGAAGCCGAGGAAGAAGCGTTGCTCCGGCGTGAACCCGTCGATCTTCGGTTGCGGCCCTTTCTTCGCGATCGCTTTTTGCAGCGCCATAAAGGCCAGCTTCACTCCGCCGATGTCGGCGATGTTTTCACCCTGGGTCAGCTCGCCATTGATGTGCTGTCCCGGCAACGGCTCGTAGGCCTTGTATTGATCGACGACTGCTTGCGAGCGCTTCTTGTAAGCTTCCGCCGATGCCGGCGACCACCAATCTCGCAAATTTCCGACCGCGTCGTATTGCCGGCCCTGATCGTCGAACCCGTGCGTCATTTCGTGGCCGATGACCGCGCCCATGCCGCCATAGTTGACCGCATCGTCCGCTTTCGGATCGAAGAAGGGCGGTTGCAAAATGCCGGCCGGAAACACGATCTCGTTCATGTTCGGATTGTAGTAGGCGTTCACCGTCGGCGGCGTCATGCCCCATTCGGTGCGGTCAACTGGCTTGCCGATTTTCTTGAGCTGGCGATCGACTTCGAACATGTCGCCGCGCATCACATTTTGCGCGTAGGAGGTGCGATCGATTTTGAGCGCGGAATAATCCCGCCACTTGTCCGGGTAACCGATCTTCACCGTGAATGCCGCGAGTTTCTTGAGCGCTTCCTGTTTCGTCGGCTCATCCATCCAATCGAGGGTCTTGATCCGTTCGGCCAGCGCTTCCTTCAGGTTGTTCACCATTTCGAGCGCACGCGCCTTGGCTTCGGGCGGAAAACGTTCCGCGACGTAAAGTTTGCCGAGCGCTTCGCCCAACTCGTCGTCCGTCTTGGTCACGACCCGCTTCCAGCGCAGCTTGATTTGCTTTGTGCCCCGCAGCGTCGCTTCGAAGAAGCGGAAATTCTCATTCACAAAGTCGTTCGAAAGCGTTGGCGCCATGTCGTGGATGAGGTGCCAGCGCAGATACGGCTTCCAATCATCCACCGAGACGGTCTTGAACACTTCGCCCGCGGCTTTGAAGAAATCCGGTTGACCGACGTTTACGTCGGCCGGCGCCGGGAGTTTGATCTCTTTGAAATAATCCGCCCAATTAAAATCCGGCATCAGTTTCTGCAAATCGGCCAGCTTCATCTTGTTGTAATTTTTTTGCGGATCGCGCAGCTCGACCCGCGTGCGGGCCGGTTTCGCCAGCGAAGTCTCCAGCTCCATGATCTTCTTCGCGTCCGCCGCGGCTTGATCGGCCGGCGCGCCGGCCAGCGTCAGCATTTTCGCGACGTGCTCGACGTATTGATCGCGCAGCTTTTTAGAAGCGTCGTCTTCCTTCGTGTAGTAATCGCGGTCCGGCAGACCGAGCCCGCCCTGATAAGCCTGGGCGATCACCTTCGTGCTGTCCTTGTCGTCCTGGCCCGAGAGGAAAAAGAACAACGCATGCAGTTGCATCGAATGAAAACGTCCGATCTCCTTCAGCAGGTCCTTGCGATCTTTCATCGCGTCGATCCGCTTCATCTCGTCCGCGAGTGGCTTCGCTTTGGCCGCGTCCACGGTGGCCTCATCCATCCCGCTCGCATAAAAATCCCCTACCTTTTGCATGTCGGCCGAGGCGGGCTTCTCGGCCTTTTTCTTGGAATCCTTCGGCGCTCCGCCCGCGGCCTTCTCGGCGATTTCGTGCAGAGCGTCGTTGTTTTTTTCCGCCAGCTCGTTGAACGCAGCCCAGCGCGAAAACTCCGGCGGGATCGGATTGTTCTTAATCCAGGAGCCGTTGGCGTAGAGATAAAAGTCGTCACCTGGTTTCACCGCCGTATCCATGTTCTTGAGATCGAGCGGAGGCGGATTTTTGTCGATCTGCGGCTTGGCGGCAGTGTCGGTCGAACTGTTTGGCGCCACGGCCGGACTTTGCCCAGTGACGGGCGGGGGACTTTGCTCCGGCGCCTTCTTCCCCGGCTCGCGAACCGTCGGTGGTTTGTCAGCATTTTTGGCTGCTGGCGATTTGTTCGGTTCTGTTTGGGCGAACAAATTGCCAGCGGCCAGCAACCCGGTGAATAGGAGACAGATAGATTTTCGCATCGGGCAAGAAACGGCGAAACGCCGCGCTTGTCCAATCTAGGTTTGGAGCCGAGACGCCCTCGCGAGATTGGCGCCTGCCCTCGCCGCAGGAACGGCCCACTCTTTTTTGAACGGCCTGGGAGCCGGCCGTCTCCAATGAGGAACCAGATGACTCAGTGGCATTTTTCCTGCATGTTCCAAGCTATGATCGCCCTGCGATTTCGCCCCATCGCCATCGCCAGCGCTCTCGCTTTGCTTTTCGCGCCTCTCTCCTTCGCGAAATCGAAGGCTAAGCCGGCCGCCAAACCAAGCGCGACCCCGGCGGCGAAACCAACTGCGCCGCCAAGTCCGGATTGGCAGTTGATCAAGGTCGGGTCGCGCGATTATCTCAGCGTGGATAACATTGCGAAATTCTACAAGCTTCTGGGCAACGTCGATACCACCGGCAAAACCGTCGTCCTCAACAACGGCCGCAACCAACTTCAGCTCACCCTCGACAGCCGCGAAGCGATCGTGAACGGCATCCGGAACTGGCTTTGTTTCCCTGTGATCGCGAAGGACGACAAATTCCTCGTCTCGCGCATCGACCTCGCGAAAACGATCGAGCCGCAATTGCGTCCGCAAATGATCCAGCGCGCGGGCAAAGTGCAAACCATCGTGCTCGATCCCGGCCACGGCGGGTTCGACAAAGGAGCGGGCAGCAGTTTCGGGAGCGAGAAAATGTACGCCCTCGACGTCGCGCGTCAGCTTCGCCCGCTTCTGCAAGCGAAAGGCTTCAAGGTCGTGATGACGCGTGAGAACGATGTCTTCATCCCGCTCGAAGTCCGCGCCCGCATCGCAAACGCCACTCGCGATTCCATTTTCGTCAGCATCCATTTCAACGCCACCGACGCGAACCGCGAAGCGACCGGCTTCGAGATTTTTTCGCTCACGCCCCGCGGCGCGCCTTCCACCGCCGATGATTCGCTCGCCTTGCATTTCGTCAACATGCAGGCCGGCAGTCCCGTTGACGCCCAGAGCTTCGAACTTTCCGCCGCCGTTTTTCATTCCATGCTCGGCCACATCCCGGAGTTTGACCGCGGCATCAAGCGCGCCCGGTTCGCGGTCCTGCGGCAGACAAAAATCCCTTCCGTCCTGGTTGAGGGTGGTTTCCTGAGTGAGACCGGCGACAGCAAGCGGATCGCTGATCCCGCCTGGCGAAAGCAACTCGCCGAATCGCTCTGCGCCGGAATCGAAAACTATCGGAACCTGGTCGAGAAAAAGCAGCGCCCGATGCTTGTGGCCGAATATCGCGCGCAAGCCGCCGGCGAAATCACCGTCGTCGATCTCGTGTCGCCGCCGAGCCGGCTCGATAGTTCGCCTGCTCCCGCTATCATTCCCGTCACGAATCCGAGCACCAACGCCACGCCCGATCCGAACCGCGAACCGTAGGGGTTGGAAAAGTAGGAAGTAGAAAGGCTAAAGTAGAAAGTCAGCGGGTTGGGATTCGGTCGCAGCTTGCGTTTAGGGATTGACCGGCTCGGCGCTGCTTCGCTAGCCTCGTCAGGCAACTCAACCGAAAGGCTCTATGAAAAAATACTTCAGTTTGGCAATGACAGTAATGTTCGCGACGATCGCCGTTTCGCTCGCCGCCACCCCGGACAAGGACGCGATCATGGCGAAGGAAAAGGAAGCCTGGCAGGCGTTCAAGGACAAAAAGGCTGACGACTTCAAGAAGGTCGTGGGCTCGGATTTTCGCGGCGTCTACGCCGAGGGCATCATGGATATGAAGGCGGAAATGGATGCCATGCAGAAGTGGGACATGAAATCGTTTACGCTCAGCGATTACAGCGCCTTCTCGAATGAACCGGACGTCATTGTGACGACTTACAAAGTCGCCTTGGTCGGCACGTTTGACGGAAAAGACGCCGGAGGCACGTTCAACTGCGGCACCGTCTGGAAAATGGAGAAGGGCGCATGGATGGCCATCTTCCACACCAACGTCAAAGCGGAAGCCGCGGCGAAGTAGGCGGGATCGCTCAGCGAGGATAGAGATTGGAGGATAGCGTCCTGCGCTTGGCTGTCTTCGACCATTCTACATCCTCCATCCTCGCTTCGAATTTCCCTTTCTACTTTCTACTTCCTACTTTATCCTTTCTTCGTTGCGGGGGAGCCAAAGGCTGAGAGGTCCGAGATATTTCGGACGACCCCTTGAACCTGATGCGGGTAATGCCGCCGCAGGGAGCGAGGAGTTTTCGAAGCCATGCGTTTCCTGCGCATGGCCTTTTGTTTTTTTAGCCACAGATGAACACGGATTTTCACAGATTAATTCTTTGGTCTTGTTCCGTATCCGTGTTTCATCCGTGTAAATC
>QHBM01000107.1 GCA_003244145.1 Chthoniobacterales bacterium | reverse complement strand
GTTCTTCCACCGCCTTGCCCGCCACGCGTTCGACCAGGGTGAGCTGAATCGATTGCAGAAGTTCGCGGCGCTGCCGCGCGAAATCTGGCGCCGTTTCCCGCATCCGCGTTTTCCCTTCGGAAGCGAATTGGGCTTCGATCGTGTCCTGCAATTGCGGCCAGAGACTTCGAAGATCAGTCTCCATTAACTGAATGGCATTCTCGACCTGCGGCTCGACCGTTTGCCGCAGTTTCGCTTCCACGTCCGTCTGGAAATCGTGTTGCCATTGCTCGCGGCTCCAGACCAACCGCCAGGTCCGCCAGAAGGAAAGCTTTTCTTCGAGCAATTGTGTTCCCTGGCGGGCGCACTCGCGGCAGGCCTGCTCCACGCCACGCAAAAATCCCGCCACCTGCCGCAACGTCTGATCCTTCCGCACTTGGATGAATTGGTTCACGCGGGCGAGATGTTTCTCGTCGCGCAGGATTGTTTTGACTGCGCCATGAATTTCGTCCGCGGCTTCGTCGAGAATTACTCCCGCCGTCCGCGCGGTCGATTGCAGTTTCAAAATGCGTACCTCGGATTCCGCGACCATGTGATTGATCTGAGTTTCAAGCGGTCCGAACCCGCTTTCGCGCCAGAGTTGTTCATCGACTCCATCAGTGCGCGCAACGAGCGCCTTGCGGGCCGAGACGGCAAAGACCGGTGGCGCGAACCCCAGTTTCTGCATGGCGGTGTCCTGAAGATGGCGCTGGATGATTTCGATCTCGGAATTCTCGCGCAGGTCAGCCTGTTGCAGCACGAAGACCACATTCTTGAGCCATTTCTTTTGCACGAAATTCAGCAGGTCCCACGCGGATTGCGACCACGGGTTCACGACGGAAAAAACAAAGAGCACGATGTCCGCGCGCGGGACGAAACTCTCGGTGATCGCCTGGTGCTCGGCCACCATCGTGTTAGTTCCGGGCGTATCCACGACGTTGAAGTCGCGCAGAAAAGAAATCGGCAGGTAGCGCTCGGTCAGTTGCGGCGAAATCTCGACCGACTTTTCCTCCGGGCCGTGGCGGAAAATGTAAACGCGATCGGTCGCCGGCAGGACATCCACCCTGGCAAATTCCTGACGGAAGAGCGCGTTGAGCAGCGACGACTTTCCGGCTTTGACTTCGCCGACCACGACAAAGAGCAGCGGCTCCCGGATATCGGTCAACAAACCATGGAGCGTGTCGAGCGTAGCCGGATCGCGGCGCATCTCGGAGCTGAGCTTGAGCAGCTTCGCGAGCGCAGCTTCGAGATCGGTTCGAAGCTGCAGATAGTTATCGGCGATCATGCCGGCCGGTTAACCACCCGGTGTGTTTGTGGGAGCTGGAGGCGGACGAACTGGAGCAGGCGTGGTAGCGACCGGTTCCGCCCGAGGCGCGGAAGGCGAAGCGACGGGTTTGGGTGGAAGCGGTGTCGCCATCGCGATCAACTCCGTTACGGTCACGGATTTGAACCCTTTCTTTTCCAACTGATCGAATGTGGCTGGCATCGCTTCGATCGTGGGCGGATGAATATCGTGCGACAGGACAATCGAACCGGCATGCGTTTCCTTCAAAATTCGACTCGTGACGACGCTCGGGCCGGGCCGTTTCCAATCGAGCGGATCTACGTCCCAAATGATGATGCGATAACCGAATTCCTGGTGGATCCAGTTTTTTTGGCGCGTGGTGATCGAGCCGTAGGGCGGCCGCATCAACGTCGGCCGTTTGCCGATCGCAGCGGTGATAGCGTCATCGGTTTTCTGCAACTCGCGCCGCACGGCTTCGTCCGACATTTTGCCAAGATTGGGATGCGACCAGGAGTGATTCCCGATCTCATGTCCCTCGCGCACGGCGCGCTTCAGAATATCGGGATGATCCGCCGCGTTTTGTCCGACGACAAAAAACGTCGCTTTCAGGTGATGCGCCGCCAGCAGGTCGAGCAGTTTGGGCGTCAGCGTAGCGTTGGGACCATCATCGAAGGTCAGCGCGATGTAAGGGCCATCGACGTGGACTGAATTAAACGTGATCGGCGGCGGGGTCGGCGTGGGCGGCGACTTCGGAGCCACGGTTAAATTTGGTCTCTCCGTGAGCGGAGGCTTGGGATCCTGCGCCGAGATGGTCTGGAGCAAAAATAAACTGACCGGTAGGAGAGCGAGCAACCGTCGGACGAACATGGCAGTGACAATGTTTAAGCGAAAACTTCGGTCTATGTAGCAGAGCGAATCTGCAACGCAAGCAACCGGCTGCGCTGTGGTAATTATGGGAGCGGCGCGATCGGGGAAAACGGTTGTCCGAAGTTGTGTGCGTTCCCGAGATAATCCGCAATTTTGGCAGTTATCCTGCTCCAGAAAGGGCATGAATCACTTCGCTTGAGCGCAGGGACGCGCCCGCGATTCGGTTTCTCCTTTTTGAATGAAAATTTTGCTCGTTGAGGATCATCCTGGCAGCCGGCGCAATATGCAGCGGCTCATCGCTCGCCGTGGCCACGAGGTCATGGCGGTTGGGAGCGCGGAAGAAGCGGAAGCGGCTCTCGCGACCGAAACCTTTCCGTTCCTGATCCTCGATTGGATGTTGCCTGGGAAAAGCGGCGTGGATCTTTGCCGCCAGCTTCGCGCCCAACCTGATGGCGACCAAATGTTCATCCTTTTGGTCACCGCGCGCGCGGACACGGCGGACCTGGAACAGGCCCTGGCTGCCGGCGCGAACGATTATCTGATGAAGCCGCTCGACGTCGGTTTGTTGAACGTCCGAATTTCCGTGGCGGAACGGCAGATCAGCGAACTGGCGGAACGCAATCACGCGCGCGGGGCGTTGCAGGAATCCGCCCGCACCATGACGAATATTCTTGAAAAAACGACGGATGGATTTTTCGCCGTCGATTCGGAATGGAAGATCACCTACCTCAATGCCGCGGCCGAAGAGATCATGCGCCGCGAGCGGGAAGAATTATTGGGCGGCCTGCTTTTGGAGAAATTTCCGGAGCTGGTCGGCTCGGTTTTTCAAACCAATTACGAGCAGGTCATGGCCGAACGTAGCGCGATCCAGTTCGAAGCGACCGATGCGAACGGAAAGATTTGGTACGAAGTCCACGCCTATCCCAGCAACGGCGGCGTCTCGGTATTTTTCCGCGACATCAGCGAGCGTAAGAAAATCGAATCGGAGCGGCTCACTACGAGCAAGCTCGAATCGCTCGGCACTCTTGCGGGCGGGATCGCGCACGACTTGAACAACATCCTGACCGTCATCTCCGGAAACATCGGGCTCGCTCAGATCGATGCGCCCGCCGATTCGGGCAACCTGCTCGGCTTTCTCTCGAAAGCGGGCCAGGCCGCGCAACACGCCGCTCATCTTTCCAGCCAGCTCCTCACTTTTTCCAAGGGCGGCGCGCCGCTCAAGAAAGTCGTCTCGATCGGAGAGCTGCTGGAGCATTCGGCGGAGTTTGCGCTCTACGGTTCCAGCCTGCGCGCGGATTTCGATATCGCGGTCGATCTTTGGAAAGCGGAAGTGGATGCCGGGCAGATCGAGCAGGTCGTGAACGCGTTGATGCTCAACGCGCGCGAAGCGATGCCTCACGGCGGAACGGTTCGCGTCCGTTCGCGCAACGTCATTCTGGAAGAAAACGGGAAAACGAGTTTGCCCGCGGGCCGCTACGTCAAGGTCACGATCACGGACCGCGGCACGGGAGTACCGGAGGAGATGCGGACCAAGATCTTCGATCCCTATTTCACGACTAAGCCGACCGGCACGGGACTGGGGCTGGCCATCAGTTACTCGATTGTGAAAAAGCACGGGGGTCTTCTTCTTCTTGAGAACTCATCGCCGGAGGGTTCTGTTTTCGCGTTTTATTTGCGCGCGAGTGAACGCAGCGTTGCGGCGCCGGAAGCTCGCTCCCCCGGGAAACCGTTTCACTACAATCACCAGCGGATCCTCATCATGGATGACGAAGCCGCCATTCGCGAACTGACTTCGCAGCTTCTCGGCACTCTCGGTTACGAAGTGACCGCGGTGCCCGATGGGTTGGAAGCGGTGCGTCTTTACGAACGCGCGCTGCGCCGTGGCGAACATTTCCAAGCGGTGATTCTCGACGCGACGGTCCGTGGCGGCATGGGCGGCGTGGCCACAATCGAGCGGTTGCGCCGAATGGATCCGCAGGTGAATGCGATTATTTGCAGCGGCTATTCCGATGAAGCGGCGCTCTCCGAATTTCTCGCTTACGGTTTTCGGGGCGCGCTGCCGAAGCCGTTTACGCGTTCCGAGCTGGCAGACGCGTTGCAGCGCACGTTCGAAACGGCGAACGGAAATTGATCAGCCTTTCGGCACCTTCTCGAGTTCCGCGATAAACGCGGCAGGTCCGCCTGGAACATAACCTAGTTCGCCGACCTGTTTGCCGCCGCTGTCCAGGACGACGATGGTCGGGAATCCCTGGATCTGATATTGCCGGGCGAGGCGCTCATTCTGTTCCTGATTTTCCGCGCTCATCGGTTTCATGCGGGGAAAATCCAATTCCAGGAGCACCAGGTTTTTGCGCGCGTATTCCTGGAACTCGGGCTTCGAGAAAACTTCCTTGTCGAGCAAGATGCACCATCCGCACCAGTCGGAGCCGGTGAAATCCATCAGGATCAGTTTACGGCCGGCTTTGGCTTCCTGCTGAGCCTGCTCGTAACTGGTCAGCCATCCGGTCTTGGCTGACGAAGAAGAAACCTTCGTCGGCGTTTTCTTTTCAGCGTCTGCCGTCGTTTTCTTCTCAACGTCCGCCGTTGCTTTCTCTTCCTTCTTCGAACAGGAGAAAACCAAAACCGCAGCAATCACCACGATGAGAAGGCGTCCAAAATGTGTCACGCCCGCAAACTTCCGTGGATTGGGCCGCTTCGCAAGCCTGCGCCATGAGCGCCGCCCTTGGGGCGACGCCGGTACAAAGCTAGCCCGGCGGGTTACGCCGGGCTAAAAAACCAACCGAAAGATTTATTTAATGTGTCCGGAGACGAGTTTGGTCATCTCGAACATGCTGACCTGGCTCTTGCCGTTGAAGACGGGCTTGAGCGAATCGTCCGCATTGATCATGGTCCGCTTTTTCTTATCCTGGCATCCGTTCTTCTTGATGTAGTCCCAGAGTTTCTTGGTGAGCTCGGAACGTGGGAGCGGCTTGGAACCGACGATCGCGGAAAGTTTTTCGTCGGGTTGCACCGGTCTCATGAAGGCGGCGTTCGGTTTACGTTTTGAAGGTGACTTTTTGGCTGTGGATTTCGGCATAGAGGCTGATTAATCCTTCGCTCGTAGGAGGGCAATACTAATTTTGCCGAATCGAAAACTTTTATCCGGCGTCAATTTGACCGCCGAACCGCCACGGCGGCCACATCATCCGGCGCCGCCTTGCCCCCATCGTTCATTGCGGCAGCGTCCACCACGCGGGTGAGCAGCGCCTGCGCGTTCTCCGCCATGGGCTGCAACATCTCCGCCAGCCGGCTGGAAGACAGCCGCGGATTCTCGTCATGTCCCGATCCGTAGATCCCGTCGGTATAGAGAAAAAATGCGTCGCCCGGTTCCAATGAGACATCGGTCTCCACAAACTCCGATCGCTCCAGGAGCCCGAGCGGAGGAGCGGATGATGCAATCGATTCCGTCCGGCCGCCGCTGCGCGCCACCAGTAACGGCGGATGTCCCGCGCCGACCACGCTGGCGCGGCCCGTCGCGGCGTCGAGCGCGACGCACATCGCCGTCATGAACGAGCGCGCCCCGAAAATACTTCGGAAGTCTGTGTTCACCGCCTCCATGATTTCCTTCGGCTCGTTGTGCTCGGCGGTTCCATGATGAAACAACAGTTTCGCCAGAGTGGTGAGGAGCGCCGCGGAGGCGCCGTGTCCTGTTGCATCCGCGATCCAGAAGAGAGTGCGGCCATCCGTCATCCGCAGCCAGCCATAGATGTCGCCGCCCACTTGAATCACCGGCCGATAGCAGGCGGCGATGTCCCAGCCTGGAAGCGTGGGTGGCTTTTGGGGGATGAGAGACTGTTGCGTTAATCGGGCGGCTTCCAAATCCCGTTCCAGGTTTCGCCGCCACGCCTCGAGCTCGTCGTTTTGTTTCTGTAACTGGCTCCGCATGGAACGGAGGCGCAATTGCGTCTCGATTCGCGCGCGCAGGACCGCCTGGTTGATCGGCTTCGTCACAAAATCGTCCGCGCCCGCTTCCAGGCACAACACTTCGCTCTCCTCGCCGCCGTGGCCGGTCAGCATGATCGTCGGGATTTGCGCGATGGCCGCGTTCGTATCCTTGCGCATTTCCTTGAGCACTTCCGCCCCGTCCATTCCCGGCATGTCGAAATCCAGCAGCAAGAGCGACGGCGGATCGGCGCGTAGCGCTTTCAACGCTTCGAATCCGTCGGGCACCTGGGTGCAATCGAAACCCGTGCTCGTCAGAATTCGCGCGAGCAGCTTGCGGCTCGTCGCATCATCATCTGCTACCAAAATTCGGTCGGTTGGTTTCTTGCCCATCTTTCTCTTGTGATTCGAAACGAGTGGGGCGCGAAACCGTATTTTTTCTCCTTGTCGAAAAACTTCCGGATCGGCCAGAGTTAGTGCGTATGCATCGCACTCTGGCTAATTAGCGATTGTCAGCGCGCCCACAATGAATTACAACGGATAGGCTCTCGTCGAAACCATTTATGAAACTTTCGCTCTCGCTCGCGCTTTTCGGAACCCTTCTTTTCCTGTCGTCCTGCGAGGACGAACCGCCAGTCCGCTCGACGCGCAACCGTCCTCCCTCCAAGTATCCGTACACGCAGTCGCAGTATCCGCCGGCGCCGCAACCCTACGATCAAAATGCCGGTCCGCCGCCACCGGAGAATGTCGCACCTCAGGAACCCGCTCCGCAGCCCGCCGCCACCGCGGCAGTGGTGAAGCCGACCAAAGGCGACATTCCGTACGGAATTCCAGTTCCGAACAAACCCGGCTTCGTCACGAGCCCTTACGCGCCGAATTCAGGTTACGTTGACGTCCGCGGCTTCCCGCCGGGGACCGAGGTCAAGGACCCGTACACCCAAAAAATCTTTCTGGTTCCCTGAGACGGCCCCGGGTTTGATTCGTGTTCGGCCCTTCGCGCCGCGCGTCGCTTGCGGAACGTGCGGTGGCGCTGGACAAGCCCACCGATTGTCCGATGCTGAGCGTCGCGCGCCGCCACGCGATCGCGTGAGCTGAACCGATAAATAGAGTTGTATGGAATTTCGCGTTAAACGGGCCCCCCGCATTGAAGCGGAAATCACTGTGCCGGGGGACAAGAGCATTTCGCATCGCGCCGTCATCATCAGCGCGCTTTCGAACGGCGTTTGCGTTCTGCGCGGATTTCTCCCGAGCGACGATTGCCTGCGCACGGTCCAGGCCATGCGCGCTCTCGGGATCAAGATCGAACATCCCGAGCCCGACATGCTGGTGGTGCACGGAAAAAAGCGGCTGCTGACCGCGCCCGCCGGCGAAATCGATTGCGGCAATTCCGCCACGACCATGCGCCTGCTCGCTGGTCTGCTCGCGGGTCAAAGCTTCGATAGTCGCCTGGTCGGTGGCGCGACGCTTTCCGCGCGGCCGATGGATCGCGTCATTCTTCCTCTGCGCAAAATGGGCGCGAACATTGTCGCCGAAGGGCCTAACGAAACCGCGCCGATCAAAATTCACGGCGTGAAGCTGCGCGGCGTCCGGCACGATTTGAATATCTCCAGCGCGCAGGTCAAAAGCGCGTTGCTCCTCGCCGGCCTTTTCTCGAAGGGAAAAACCACGGTGCACGAACCGTCGCTCAGCCGGAATCACACCGAGCTGATGCTGAATTATTTTCTGGTCCGGACCGTTCGTGACGAAGACGAGGCCACCAGCATTTTTGGCGATCAGGTTCCGGAGTCGCGCGACTTCGCGATTCCGGGAGATATTTCTTCCGCCGCTTTTTGGCTGGTGGCGGCCGGCGCGCAGCCGGGCGGTCATCTTCTCGTGCGCCATACCGGATTGAACGATACGCGAACCGCGTTGCTCGGTGTTCTCGTGCGCATGGGAGCGCAAGTGCGCGAAGCGATCGAGGAAGTGGACCAGATGGAACCGCGCGGCACCGTGGAGGTGACGGGAGCGCCCCTAAAAGGCACCGTCATTCAGGGCAAGGAAATCCCGCAGCTCATCGACGAGCTGCCGATTCTCGCTGTGGCCGGAGCGCTGGCGAGCGGGACCACGATCATTCGGCAGGCCCAGGAATTGCGCGTGAAAGAGACCGACCGGATTGCGGCGATTGCGCACAATCTGCGGGCGATGGGCGCGCAGGTGGTCGAGTTGAATGACGGGCTGGAAATTCACGGCCGCGCCCAGCTCCGCGGTGCGCGCGTCGCGAGCTTTGGCGATCACCGTATCGCGATGGCGTTCGCCATTGCCGGCATGTTCGCCGAAGGCGAAACGATCGTGCAGGACGTCGAGTGCGTGCGGGAATCGTATCCGGGTTTCGAGAAGGCGCTCGATGAGTTCGCCAATCCAAAACGCGGCCGCCTAACGACTCCCGTGATCAGTTCTCTCACGCCGGCCAAAGTGGACGAGGAATGAGGAGCCGTGACTCCTCCTGATCATCAGGTCGTTGCGATTGATGGCCCGGCGGCGTCGGGCAAGAGCAGCGTGGCGCGCGAACTCGCGCGGCAAATCGGTTTCGCTTACGTCAACTCCGGCGCGATGTATCGGGCCGTGACCTGGCACGTCCTGGAGCACGCCGTCCCGACGGACGACGGCGCTGCCATTGTGCAGCTTCTCGAAAAGTCCCGCATCGATTGCACGCTCGATCCCGACGGTTCGCGTATTGCGATCGACGGCCTCGATCCGACGGAACATCTGCGCGACGATCGTGTGAACGAGGCAGTTTCTCTCGTGAGCAGCGTTCCACGGTTGCGCGAAATCCTGGTCGAAAAAATGCGCGCGTACGCCAAAGACAACGACATCGTCATGGAAGGCCGCGACATCGGCTCGGTCGTTTTTCCCGACACGCCCTACAAGTTTTACATCGACGCGTCACCGGACGTCCGGTTGCGCCGCCGCCTGGCCCAGGGCCAGCGCGATCAGATCGCCGCGCGCGACCGCGCCGATTCCTCCCGCCGCGCCTCGCCGCTCATCATAGCGGAAGACGCGCACGTGATCGACAGCTCCAACCTGACGATCGAAGGCGTCGTCGGCGAAATTATCGGACGGTTGAAGATGAAGGGGCTGGAGATCAAGTAGCGCCAGTTCGCTCCGTGTTTTGAATCCATACTATTGGTTTTGCTACCACCTGATTCGCTTGCTCGGCCGGATTTGTTTTCGGCTCCGCGTAATCCATCGCGAACGGATGATCAATCACGGTCCCGTCATCCTGGCGGCGAACCACCAGAGCTTTCTCGATCCTCCACTGGCCGGGAGCGTCTCAGATCGCGGCATTTTTTTTCTCGCGCGCAGAACGCTCTTGGACGGACCAATTCTCGGCTGGCTTTTGCCCAAGCTGAACGTGATCCCGGTCGATTCCGAAAGCGGAAAGGATCGCACGGCGCTCAAGGCTCTGATTCGGATTCTGAAAGCGGGCGAGGGGACGCTTGTTTTTCCGGAAGGCCAACGAACTCCTGATGGCAACCTGCAGCCGGCCTTGCCCGGAGTTGGCCTGATTATCGCCAAAACGCTGGCGCCGGTCGTGCCCATGCGAATCTTCGGTGCGTTCGATGCCTGGCCGATCGGCCGAAAGTGGCCGCGTTTTCGTCCCGTTACCATCGTGGTGGGCGAGCCGATTTATTTTACCGCGGCCGATATCGAGCCCGCCGGAAAGGATCTTTACCGGCAACTCAGTCAGCGCGTGATGAACGCGATCGCGGCCCTCTCGCTCGATTGACCCTCTTGCGGAAGTCTCGCCCGCGGCAGACGGTGGCACCGGAATGGAAAACCAGGAGGCGCCCGAGAAAAACAGCGAGGCTTCTCGCGCGCCCCGCACGGGAGTGCGCTTGATGATTGTCATCGTGATCGCGATGGCGTTGCTGGCGGTCTATGCGAATGTGCAGAAGTACCGGCGCGACAAGATCGAAAGCGTCACCATTATTCCGGTTTCGACGGCCACGCCCGCGGCCCCTTCGCCCGCGCCTTAATCGAGACCGAATGTTTTACTTCGAATAACCGCAACCCATCCTTGTCTAAACCCACCATGAAGAAGTTCTGTATTTGGCCGCTCCTCGCCGCGCTCGCATTTTTTGTTTCCTGTCAGAAGCAGCAATCGGAGGAGGAAAAGAAAGCTGAAGTCGAACGGCAAGTGCAGGACCGTCTCGCCACCGAACGGCAGGCGAGTGAGGCACAGCGCCTCGCCCAACAAAAGGCCGAGCAGGATGCGCGTGAAAAAGCGCTGGCCGACAAGGAGACTGCCGCGGCCACTACCCCGGCGGAGGAACCCGTCGCCACCCCGGTGCGACAGGTCACGCGCGAGAGATCGACGGAGCGAACGGAAACGGTTTCATCCGAATCTTACGGCACGTTTTACCAGAAGCTGGAGCCTTACGGCGCCTGGCGTGAAACCGCGGACTACGGTTACGTCTGGCAACCACGCGAAGCCGAACAATCCCAGCGTTGGAGGCCGTACACGGAAGGCCGTTGGGGTTATAGCGACGCCGGCTGGACCTGGATCTCCGACGAACCATTTGGCTGGGCGACTTATCACTACGGGCGCTGGCTCCGGCTCCACCGGGTCGGCTGGGTCTGGGTCCCGGGCGATGAATGGGCGCCGGCGTGGGTCTCGTGGCGCACGAGCAAAGATTATGTCGGCTGGGCTCCGCTGCCGCCAGAAGCGCGCTTCGATCGAAGCCGCGGTATTCATAAGTGGGCCGATAATTATTACGACATCGGCCCCGATCAATACGCGTTCGTTCGCGGCGAGGAATTCGGTTCGCAACACGTCCGCCGTTCCGTGGTTTCCTCCGAGCAGAACGTTACGATCGTGAATGAAACCACCAACGTCACCAACATTACCTATTCGAACACGACGGTCATCAACCAGGGGCCGAACTACGACGAAATTCGTTCGCGAAGCCGCGAGCCAATGGAGAGGTATCGGCTGAATCGTCATTCGCAAACGAATGGTGAGTTCCGTTCCGCGACTGTGCGCGGCGACGAAATCGAAATCACGATACCGTTGTTCAACAATGTCTCGGGGTTCCATCGGCCGCGCACGATTAAGGAACGGGTGGCTGAAGTGGTGATCGATACCGGCTGGACCGCGATCGCGGATCGTTCTGCCGCGGAGCGCGCTCGCGCCAAGATGAAATCCGAAGCCACTCCGCCGCCGGATGCGCCTCCGAAAAAATTTGTGAAGCCGGCGGATACAGCGAGTCCCGCGACTCCGGCAGCCACTATGGCAGCGACGGCTGCTCCTGCTGCGGCCGCGACTCCTACTCCGACCGCGGCGCCCACCAGCACGATCGCCCCATCCGCGAGTCCTACTGCGACAGCTCAGGCAAAGGCGACTGCGACACCGGCAGTTTCGGCTTCGCCGACAGTCAGGACGCGTCCATCGCCGTCAGCGTCGGCCTCCATCAAACCGTTGCCAGAACAATCTGCTTCGCCCACCGCCACCGCTACGCCACGGAACCGGCCGACGCCCGCAGCATCGCCGGTCGCAACCGCTTCTCCGATGGCATCGCCCTCGCCGATAATCAGGACACGCCCTTCGCCTTCACCAGTCGCGACCGTTGCGCCGATTGCGCCAGCGTCTCCTGTGGTCTCGCCGTCACCGACACTTCGGGTGCGCTCATCGCCGCCCATTACTCTGCGTTCTTCGCCATCCCTGGCTCCGTCGTTGAAACCGCTCCCCGACGCTACGGCGACAACTCCTGCACTCCGGACACGGCCAAGCATTGCGCCTCCTGTTCGCACGCCGGAGCCGGCCGCGACCGCCCCTGCCATTGCGACTCCGATGCCGACTTTCAATCGAGAAAGAAAGCCGCCGATCCGGCCGACGCCAACTCCCAGCGCTGCAGCCACCGAAGCCACAGCGCCACCGATTAAGAACATACGACCGAACTTCCCGCGCCCGACCGTGCCGCCCACCGCGGCCACGCCGAGCGTGCCTCCGGATTCCGCGCCTGCGGCAAACGACGACGCCAACACCAGGATCAGAAAATCGAAACGGCCTGGCACCGGCGAGTCGCCTACTCCGACACCCGCAGCCTCAACCGCGCCCAACTAAGTTTTCGCGAGCACGTTCGAGCCGTGCTGTTGCGTGAGAGAGCGTGCGTAGGCCAGCGTGTCGATCGCATCGACCGTCTTGTCGCGCCGAATGGCTTTGATGCGGGGAAAGCGCAGCGCCAGACCGCTCTCGTGCCGGCTACTCGGTTGAATCGAATCGAACGCGATTTCAAAAACCACGTCGGGTTTCACTTCGCGATAACGGCCGCGATTTGAGATCGTTTGTTTTTTGAAGTGCTCGGTCAACTCCGCGATCTCCACGTCGGTCAAACCGCTGTACGCTTTTCCAATCGTCAGAAGCTGTCCCGTCGTTTCGTCCCGCACGGCGAAGGTGTAATCGCTCAAGACGTGGTTGCGCTTTCCGTGACCCAACTCCGCCGCGACCACCACGACGTCGAGCGTGGCCAGTTCTTTCTTTAGCTTGAACCAGAACATTCCGCGCCGGCCGGGCGAATAAATACTCTCGGGATCTTTCACCATCAGGCCTTCGTTCAAGCGGCGGCGCGCCAGTTGGAATGCGGTTTCGATCTCGTCGGCGGAATGGGCCGGATAAACTTCCGCAATCTGAAATTGCGAAGGCAGCTTTAGGTCACGCAACCATTCGCGGCGTTCGCGTAGCGGACGCCGGAGGAGCGATCGGCTGTTCTTCCAAAGAATGTCGAACGCAACAAAAATGACTGGCACATCGGCGGACGCCTTCGCGAACAAATCCGCGCCCTCGCTTTTTCGACCCAGCCGTTTCTGGAGATCGAAGAAGGTCAATTTCTTGCCGTGCTCAAAGGCCATGATCTCGCCGTCGAGAATGATCTCGTCTTCGAAGTGGCGTGCGTGTTCCGCCAGCTCCGTGAATTGGTCCGTAATGCGGCGGAGATCCCGTGAGAATATTTCCACGCGGTTCGCGCCGCGATGAAGCTGGGCGCGAATGCCGTCGAATTTATCTTCCGCATAAACCACGGCCGCCTCCGCGAACCGGGCCCAAATCGCTTCCGCCGTTGGCTCCGGACTCGCGAGCATCGATTTGATCGGGCGAAACAGCGAAAGTTCGGCTCGGTGCAGTTCGCCTTTCGCCGCCAGCGAAGCTGCTTCGCCGATGTTTCCGAG
>QHBM01000010.1:796-27814 GCA_003244145.1 Chthoniobacterales bacterium | reverse complement strand
TTCCACATGCAGCTCGGCCTTGCTCTCGAATTCGGTGGTGTCGCCCGCGGCCGCAAGCCGGTTTGTCTGCCAGGTGATGCGCGTGAGACGGAGCGTGGACTTAACGGGAGCGGCCAGCGTTTTGCCATCCGGACCTACCGCGATGAGTTCGATCGGAAGCTTTTCTCCCTGTTTCATGACGCCATCGAGCCGGCGCAGCCCAAAGTAATGATCCGAGCTGTGCTGCACGAACGCGCGCGATTCGGAAACCGTTTGCTGGCTCAAATCGGTGACTTCGCAAAGCAGCTTCGTTGCGCGCGGTTGCGGCGCCTTGGGATTGATCGGCAGTTGCGTGGCGATCTTCGCAGTGCCGCTCGCATCCACGTCCGCTTCGCCCTGGGCATTGAACTGCGAGATGCGGTCGAGCGCGCGGTTGAGCCGGAAATCTTCCACCGCGTTGCAAAACGCGAAATCAGCCAACCCCTCCGGTTTGAACGGATCGTCCCGCGCCACGAGGGACCAGGCGAGCTTCGCTTTCACGAGCGGTTTTCCCATAAAATACTTGGCCGTGATCGGCAGATCGAGCTGCACCGGTCCGGTAGAAACTGGCGGCGGCGGAATCGAAATCTCAAACGCGTTCGGCCGATATTCCTGCACCTGGAAATCGCCGAGGCCGCTGAACTTCTCGGGTTCCTTGCTGGTGACGATGACGCGATATTTGCCGAGCGAACCCGCGGGTATTTTGATCTCCTCTGCGAACGAACCGAACTCCGAAAGCGTGATCTCTTTCGTGATCACTTCGCGGTCGCGCGCATCTGTCACCTTGAGCGAGATTTTCTTGCCCGCCGGCAACACGGTTTGGTCCTCATCGAGGTTGCGCGCGATTCCCTTGAGGTGAACGACGTCGCCCGGTTTATAAACGCCGCGCTCGGTGAAAAGAAAAACCGACCGGACCTCAGTCTCCTCATCTCCGCTCTCGTCATTAACCCCGAGGCGGTAAAGCGGTACGGAGTTTTCGCCGTTGTTTATCGAGATGAGATGTCCGTCCTCCCCGCGCCGCGCGAGGACCCAGCGCGCTTCGCTCGCGGCCGGGAGACGGGCGCCGCCATGCGCGTCGGTCACAGCCTCGCCCAATTGTTTCTGCTCGGTATCGAGCAAACGAAGCTGGACGCCGGCAAGCGATTCGCCGGTCGAAAGCGAGAAAACGTAGAGCGAGACACCGATTCGGTCGCGTTTCCAAACCGCGCCCAAGTCGGTTAGTTGGACGACGGCTTGCGTGCCGACGCGTTTCTTGTCCGGCGTAACGGGATCAATCGATTCCGCCGTGAGCATGACGGTCCCGGTCTTGTGTTCGCCGAGAATTTCATCCCAATTCAATGGGAGCGTTTCCGGTTTATCGATGCCGGAGCCGGCGCTCAACTCGCGCTCCCAAATCACTTTGCCAGGCAGATTCTCGACGTCCACGCGGCTGTACATTTCGTCGTTCGGCATGTCGTCCGAGCGTTCCTCGTAGTGATCGTAGGCCTTGAGCGCGACCGCAGTCGTATCGCCGGTGAAGAGCCGCGCGCTGACGCGAATTCGCGCGACGTTAACCGACAGCAACCGGAAACGGCGAGTGCCCACCAGATGCTGGTGAGTGGCGAAATCTTCAAAGACAAGGCGCGGCGCGATTTGCTTGAACACGACCTCCTTGGTCTGGGCGCGTTCGAGTTGGAAAGGCTGAAGTGCCGGGATGCCCGCCTTCAGGGCGACGCGATATTTCGCGCCGAGAGCGAATTCGCCCTTGAGCGTGACCGTGTCTCCATCGACCTCGGTCTTAAATTTCTCCGGCACGGGCGCGAGGGAAATCCAGCGCGAAACCGTTTCCGGCGTCACCTCTCCGCCGAGCGGCTTGGAGAAATGGATGATCACGCGGCGGCCGGCGACCCGATTGCTCTCGGCCTCGATGCTGGTGACTGCGAATGGCTTCACCACGCCGATGACGATTTCCTTCCGCGCGGGCAGGCCCACTTTCCAATCAGCCGCCGGCAGACCCGCTTCGATAATTAATTTCCAATCGTTCCCGGGCGGCAGCGGTTTCACCGCGGCCACCACAAGAATATTCTGGCGACCCGGGCCGGGCTTCTCCTTGTCTTTCTCTTCGTCTTCCTCGACCGGGCCCGGCTTCTCGCCCCAAGTCGACAAGTTGCGGTCGTCGCTCAGGTAGCTGGAAAATCTGAGGTCGCGATTTTTCGGATCGTTCGCCTGCTCGACGCGCGCATCGATCTTCACGCCCGCAGCGTTAGTGAAACGAATGAATTTCGCAGACGCGTCCGCCTTCACGTTCGCATTGAAGAGGACGAGATAACGCGGCGTGGCGGACGCGTCCTCGGGATCGGAACCTTGCAACGCCGAGATGCCTTTGACGCGCATCGGCGGCGTCTCCACGGTTTCGCGCAACGCCGTTTTGATTTCGCGGCCGGCGGCATCCTTGAGCCCGGGGCGAAGTGAGATTTGAAATTTGACACCGAGCGGCAGAATCCCTTTCGGCGCAAAGGTGCCGCTGCGCGTAGTGAGCCAGACGAGCTGGCCCTCCACCGCCGGCGCGAAAACGAGTGGCGAAACCGCGGCCGGTTTGCCGACCTGGTCCGCCGCCACCATCTCGGCGGAGAATCTAAGCTCGAACGTGCTTGTCGGTTCGAGCCGGCGTGAGGGAAGCAAGAGCTGAACGGCGCGTTCCTCTGCGAACGCGGTGGTGGCAATGGAGAAAAACAGCGCTAACCAAAATGTTCGCATCATCTTGGAAGGCGAGCCTAGCACGCGGACTTGCTATGATTTCAACTCAATTCGCTGCCACGGACCACAAAGAGGGTAATTTTACTTGCGCGCCGCGTATCCGATGCGAAACGGTAGCGGCACCGGCCGGCGTGGCGGAACTGGCAGACGCGCTGGACTCAAAATCCAGTACTCGCAAGAGTGTGTGGGTTCGAACCCCTCCGCCGGTAGCTGGGCCGCGAGCAGACGTTCCGCTACTGCACCAACCGGCCTGCCGCAGCCAACTTTCGCCCCTGAATTAATTCCCGCCGTGTTGATCCTGGTGGGCTTGAATGTTCTGAATGCTCTGAGTACTTAAAGTACCGGCAGCCTTGGCGGCCTTGGCTTCGGCTGAGTCTTCCTCCACCCAATGGCCGGGTAAATTGCTGCCGGGTTGTTTGTTTATCCAGACCATCTTCTTTCCGTTCTTACTGATTGAACTCTTATCTTCCGCCGCCACTTGCCCTGTGATGTTCAGTCCGGCGCCAACATCCACTTTCAAAGCCACGCCACCACCAGCGAACTTCTCTCCGGGAACGGAATTCGCCGCGACCTTCTTCGTGCCCGCGGCAACAACGACCGCGTAAGTGCCCTTCACCGCACTCTTCGAGTTGATCTGCACGACGTAGTTGCCAGGCTGGAGCTTGCCTGTCGCGAAGGTGCCCTTCGCATCCGTCGCGCCTTTGAAGGCGGCTTTGCCGCCAGCATCGGAAACGGTCACGTTCATTGCCGGAACCGCGGCATAGGCCATGGTGGCGACGATAAGAAGGAGAAATGCTACTGCGCTGCTGGTCAGGTTCTTCATTTGGAGAAGATAGCAAGGCTGGTCAATCCGCCAAGACGGAAAAACCCAAGGGTAAACTTATTTATGGTCGTGGTCCCGGCCCGCCCTCTTGGTGCGGATCGGGCGCCCTTTGCATACTGTTTCGGAAATCCTCGGTGCTGACGCGGTTTCTGTTTAAGGCGGACGCTTCCTTTGAGTCTTCCTCCACCCAGTGCCCGGGCATATTGCTCCCGAGTTCGGCGGCAACCCAAACCATCTTCTTGGTCGCTCCCGCCAGGACCTGTCCTCGAATCTTCGCCCCAGCTCCCACCTCGACCGGAATATCAACTCCGGCCAGAAGTTTGTTGCTCGTTAGGCCACTTTGATTCACCGAGCGCTTTGTTCCGTCGATTTTGATCGAGTAGGTGGAGGCAATAATGGCTTTGGTAGTCGAGGCATTCTTCACGCTTTTCGCCTCTTTGGCGCGGAACGCGAACGTATAGGAGCCCGGTGCCAAACCATCGAGGGCGAAGGCGCCGTGCGCATCCGTGACGGAGCGTTTCGAGGGATTCTGCTTCACGAACACGTCCACTCCCTCGACTCCCGGAGGAGGCTGCCCGCCATAAATGGCGGACGCCGCGAAGGCGACGAACAATAGGAAGATACTGCGAGTCATGTTGTTCACGACCTCACAGAATAACGTCCGCCGTCGCCTGGTGCGAGCCTGTTATTCAAGCGGAGGAGCTCGTTTTTCGCCTATCGTCCGCTGACGGTTTGGAGATTGGGATTGCCAAATCCCGTCGTGGGATCGTCCGTCGTGCCTTCCAGCATCTTCCGAGCGTTGCCTCCGGCAATTCCGTAGGCGCTGTGATGGAAAGCAGCCCTGGCCTCCGGCGAATCAGCCGCTACCCAATGCCCCGGGATATTGCTTCCGGGCTCTTTCGGGATCCAAACCATTTTCTTGAGCCCGTCCGCTACGATTTGTCCTCGAATCTTCGCGCCAGGTCCGACCTCGACCGGAACATCGACGCCGGCCAGAAGCTTATTGCTCGTTAGGCCGCTTTGGTTCACCGCACGTTTTGTTCCTTCGATTTTGATCGAATAGGAGTCGGCGATCGTAACCTTGTTACCGGGGCCGTTGGCATCTTGCGCCTTCCGCGCCCGGAACAACAGCATGTAAGAGCCGGATGGTAAAGCGTCGAAGGCAAAGTTGCCGCGAGCATCCGTCACCGCATGCTTACTCGGATTTTGTTTCACGACCACATCCACTCCGGCAACTCCGGGAGCGGGCTGGCCGCCGTAGATAACTGACGTCGTGAGGGCGACGAGGATAAACATAATACCACACGTCATGTTCTTCATGACTTTCGCGAACCGTGATTCTCTCTGCATACATTGTAATGCAATAACGGACCGGAAAACCTATCAAGAATCAGTCGGAGGCGCGCGAAAGCATCGAGGGCAGGCCGTCGCCGAATGGAGATTACCCGGACGTCTTGGATTTCACCCAGGCATCGACAAGTTGCTCCAACATATCGAGCGGCACCGGCCCGTTCGTCAGGACAACGTCATGGAACTGCCGGAGATCGAACTTCGCGCCGAGCTGCTTTTTCGCTTTCTCCCGGAGATCGAGAATCTTGATCATCCCGATCTTGTAAGCGGTGGCCTGGCTCGGCATCACGATGTAGCGATTGATCGAGTCGATGCAATCGGCCTCTGCATTGGGCGTGTTCTGTTTGAGGTAATCGATCGCCTGCTGGCGCGTCCACTTCTTGGCGTGAATGCCGGTATCGACTACGAGCCGGCCCGCGCGCCAAAGCTCGAGCGAGAGCCGCCCGAAATCGGAATAAGGGTCCTGATACATCCCGATCTCTTTCGGGGTCAACTCGCTGTAGAGGCCCCACCCTTCCGTGTAAGCGGTAAAGCGCCCGCCGAACTTCCGGAATTTCGGGATCCCCTTCAGCTCCTGCGCGATCGCAATCTGCATGTGGTGCCCGGGAATTCCTTCATGATGCGCGAGCGACTCCAGCTCATAGGTCGGCGTGCTCTTCATGTCCGAAAGGTTCACGTAAAACATGCCCGGCCGTGAGCCATCGGGCGCCGGCTGATTGTAGAAGGCTTTGCCTGCGGAGCTTTCGCGGAATTTTTCCACCGCTTTCACCACGATGTCGGCCTTCGGTTTCGTGATGAACAATTCGTCGAGCCGCTTTTTCATGTCGTCGACGATCTTGGTCGCCATCGCGAGATACTTCTGCTGGCCCTCCTCAGTTTGCGGCAGGTAGAACTGCGGATCTTCGCGCATGAATTTGAAGAACGCCTGGAGGTCGCCTTTGAATCCGACCTTCTCCATGATCTTGCGCATCTCGCCGTGGATCCGCTCGACCTCCTTCAAGCCGGTCTGGTGAATTTGCTCCGCGGTCAGGTTCGTCGTGGTGGTGCGCCGCAAAGCGAATTCGTAGAACTGCGCGCCATCGGGAAATTTCCACACGCCCGCGTCGTCGGTGGCCTTCTTTTCCTGCGCTTGCAGCACCGCAATGAGTTTTGTGTAGGCGGGCTTGACGGAATCCGTCAACGCCTTACGCGCGTCCGCAATGAGGCGATCGCGCGTGGCGGCGTCGATTTCTTTCACGCCACCTACCTTCTTGGTAAAATCCTCCAGCAACGGGCTGACTGGTCCGGATTCCTCGAAGGGCTGTCCCTTGATTACTTTCGCGCAGGCCTCAAGAACCAGCGGGAAAACAAATTTCGGCGGGATGACGCCATATTCTTCGCGCGCCTTTAGGTTCACCATGAGCTGGTCGAACAATTTCGGGATGCCATTGAGCCGGGCGATGTAAGCCTTCGCGTCTTTTTCATTGTCGATCTTGTGGATGTTGATCAGGAACGTCGGGATCTCGGAGTGAACTCCGCCCATTTGATTCACCGGATAACTATCAAGGCGGAACTTGAAGCCTTCGGTCTCGCGTTGGACCTGGAAATCGTAGAGCTCTTCACTTAGCTGCGTCTGCTGATCAAGTTTGTCCTTGGGGAACTGGCGCTTTAGTTCGGCGAGATTCTTTTGCGCCGTTTCCAGGTCGCGCTTGGCCGCTTCATCGGAGATATCGTTCCACTGGTCGTTGTGGGTCTTGATCCCGAGCGACGATTCGATTTGCGGATGGGTCGCGACGAATTCATCGAACACCTTGTCGAAAAATTCATTCGCGCGTTTGGATTCGGTCGCGGCCTGGTCGGCTGCGGCCGGGGTCGTTGTGGCCTGGGCAAACGACGTTGAACTGAGCGAAAGAACGCCAATTAAAACGATCAATATTTTTTTATACATGTGGATGAGTGTTGAAATAGGCGCGTGCCATCCCGAGGCGCACAGACGGGACTGCGACCACGGGAGGAGCACTGACCTCGCAACTGCAAATTTCGCCGCTCGCGCAAGAAAGTCGAAGGCCTTTTGTGAGGTCCCTCGCTTCGCTCGGGATGACGAAAAAAACTACTCGCCCGTGGCCTTTTCGGCGCCCAACCCCGTATTCGCCCGCACACTCAGCTCCGCGAATCTCGCTTCCGCGCGCGGTTCACTTCGCCGCAAGAACGTCCCCAGGACCGCGCCGAGAAATCCCAGCGGAATGCTCAGAATCCCCGGATTCTCCAGAGGAAAAATGGGCGCATGTTGAATGAGATGACGCGCTGCGGCGGCGGTCCCCGCCGGATCGACCTTCATGATGCTGGGACTGATCACGATCAGGGCAAGCGAGGCAAACAATCCGGTAGCCAGGCCGATGACGGCGCCGCTCGTATTAAATCGTTTCCAAAAAAGAGAGAGAACGATCACCGGCAGGTTTGCCGAAGCCGCCACCGCAAAAGCCAGCGCAACGAGAAAGGCAACGTTGGCGTCCTTGCCCAGCAGAATTGCGACTCCGATTGCAACCGCGCCGACTACGAAAGCAGTGACACGGGCCACCCGCACCTCTTCGCCAGGACGCCGCTCAGTTCCTTTATGAATGACGGCAGTATAGAAATCGTGCGCGAAAGAGGTGGAAGCACTGATCGTTAGGCCGGCCACCACCGCCAGAATCGTGGCGAAGGCGATCGCGGCGATGAAGGCGAAGAAAATATCGCCTGCCAGGGCCTGGGCCAGAAGCGGCGCGCTCATGTTGTTCCCCCCGCTCACCGCGATCTTGTCCCGGCCGACGATGGTCGCAGCGCCGAAACCGAGAAACGTCGTCATGATGTAAAAGCTGCCGATTAGCACCATCGCCCAGACGACGCTCACCCGCGCCGTCTTCGCATCGGGCACGGTGTAAAACCGAACGAGAATATGCGGCAGCCCCGCCGTTCCAAATACCAGCGCCATACCTAACGAGATCAAATCCAGGGCGCCGTGATTCGCGGCGGTGTAGCGCAATCCAGGCTCGAGAAAATTCTTGGTCACGAGCGTGCCTTTGTCGTGATAGCTGACTCGCGTGACCGCATCGAAAAAGTTGGCGAAGCTCCAACCGAAATGCGCGAGAACAAGCAGGCTCAAGAGGATGGTTCCGGCCATGAGCAGGATCGCCTTGATGATTTGCACCCAGGTGGTCGCGAGCATCCCGCCGAAGACCACGTAGATAATCATTAGGACTCCGACACCGACCACCGCCGCTTCGTAACTCACGTGGGAGCTGCCGAGCAAAAGCGTGACCAGCGCCCCCGCACCCACCATCTGCGCGATCATATAAAATGTGCTGACCGTGATGGTGCTGAGCGCCGCCATTGCGCGCACCGGCCGCGGATTCAAGCGATAGGCGAGCACGTCGGCCATCGTATACTTGCCCGCGTTTCGTAACGGCTCTGCCACCACCAGGAGGACGGTGAGATACGCGACCAGCCAGCCAACCGAGAACATGAATCCGTCGTAACCGAAAAACGCGATGAGGCCGGCGATGCCGAGAAACGAGGCCGCGCTCATATAGTCGCCGGCGACCGCGATACCGTTTTGCCAGCCGGTGATGCGCCGGCTCGCCGTGAAAAAGGCGGCCGGGCCTTGCGATTTGCGTGCTGCCCAGTAGGTGATCCCCAGTGTGATCAAGACAAAGAGCAGGAACATTCCGAGCGCGGGTGTCATACGAGTTCGTGCCTACTTGCGGCTATCGGATTGGGAAACCACGTTCGCCGCCATCTTATCGAAACGCGCGGCTGCGCGGACATAAAGCGCGGCCACAATCCAGGCCATGAAAAATTGCGAGAGCGCGAAGAGATACGCGAGGTTTACCGGACCGAACACGCGCGTTTCCATGAACGGGCGCGCGTAACCGATCAGGATCGGGAGCGCAAAATAATAAACGATAAAGAAGATCATCGCCGGAACAACGAAACGCCGTTTCGCTTTGAGCAGACTTCGGAATTGTGCGCTTGCCGCCAATCCTTCCCAATCAACCAGACCCGCTTCCTCGTCGGCGGTGCGTTCGTGCGCGGGCGGCGGGCCGGAGTGCGTGAGCGGCGCAATATCAGTCGCGGCGCCAACGAGCGGCGTGGGATCCTGCGGAATTTTCGGGTCGTCGGCCGCCATTTCGTCACGGTTATAGAATGGGCCGATCGAAAACGCGAAGGAAAAGTCTGGCGTGGGAGCAGCAGGAGCGCCCACGATGAAAGTGAATGTCAGCGAGCAATGCCCTTAGGAACTTTTTGCTCCTCCTCTGTCTGTTCGCGCCGTCGGCTTGGATGATCGCGACCATTCCGCCGCTCTGGCGTGATGCCGACGCCTATGTCCAGACCACGGAAAATCCACTGATCGCGACCTTTTGGGGTTACGCTCCGGCGTATTGTTATGTCGCGAAGGTTCCTCTTTTTGTCGGAGAACGATTCGAGCGCTGGCGGGAAAACGCGCCCGCTGCCGCAAGGGAATCATCCCAGCCCCGTTTGACCGATTCCGGAATTTGGCTGCTCATCGTTGGCCAACACCTCGCGCTCTGCGGCGCAGCCTTTTATTTCATCATCGCAGTCAGCTACTTTTTTTGGGTCCGCCTCGCGCTGGCCATGGCTTGGGCGAGCAACTCGCTCTTCTACACCTTCGCGCACTGCGTCGGATCGGAAACTCTCGGCCTTATTTTAATCGTTCTGCTGGTGGGTAAGGGCTTGCGTTTGATTCAGAGCCGCGGCGAACCGCGATGGAAGGGTTGGTATGTTTACGCGGTCATTCTGTGTCTTTGCTTTCTCTCGAGGAGTCTTAACCTGGGCCTCATCTCCCTCCTGCCTGCGGCCTTTCTGCTTTCCTTGATGCTGAACCGAGCGGCCGCTCGCTGTGCCTCCAGCGTTCCGCAAAGACTCTGGCTGCGACGGCTGGGAGCGAGAGACCTTCGTTATGCGCTGATCGCGATAGCTATCGGCTTCGCCAGTCTCGCCATGGCTAGTTATGCGACTCATGGTGTCGCCCGAAAGACCCGTTTTCATCCTCATTCCAGGATCGGATTCACCTTCCTGTGGCGGCTTCAATTCCTGGAAGACCTTTCACCCGATTCCCGCGTCGCGCTCATGCGCAGGATGGCGGCACGGGCCCGTTCCCCGCGGGTGCGCCAGCTCATCGAGTTGCGGGAGCAGATGCTCGCGGAGAGAGCGGACATGAGTTCGGGACCTTATATGCAACGGGCCATCGAACTATACGGCGGGAACTTTCATTGGGAGGAACTCGACCGCGGGCTCAACCAAATGGCCCTCACCTTTCTCTTGCCGCCGTCGCTTGAAATACTGAATGCGGCCAGGGAGGATCTTGTCACCGTGCTGAAATCGCCTTCGACCGTGGTTTCGTACTATCTCTTTGCCACCACCTCTTACTATTTCGGGCACCAGGAGGAGATGTCGCAGTGCGCGGGCTTGGTGACGTTCCGTAACTCGCACGCCGATCAGATAGCTCTGCTTCCGTCCCAACATCTCTACCTCCACCTATGGCAAGGCCTGAGTTACCTGACGGTGTTTATCGCTTGGCTTGTTCTTCTCCTGGTTTTCGCTGTCATGGCGCGACGAAGAAGAACAAACATGAGGGCTATCGCCGCGTTTGGAATTGCGCTGACCGCCGTTGGATTCCTTGTCTTCGCATCTGCTTGCCTGGTCCATAACCTCGAAGCGCGGTTTGCCGTGACGATGTGGCAACTATTGTTGCTCTCTCTCTTCCTCTTCGCCGGAAAAACAGTCGACCTCTTCGCGAGGCCTGCCTGATAACTCTGAGATTCGAAACAGTCCGCCGGGCAGCGTTGCCGAAGCTGGGTTAAGACCCCGGCGGACTATTTCTTACTTCGCCGGAATGCGCTCCTTGATTGCCTTTGCCATAGGTGCTCTCGGCAACCAGAGAATCAAGGTAGTGATCGAGTTCCTTCGCTAAGGCGGCCTCCGGCTTGACCGAACTTTCGGGAGCGGGCGACTGGGCGGATACCATCAGCGCCGCGATCAAGTTCACGACTGCGGCTGTAATAAAGCCCTTCATTCCCTTTTCCTTGTTACAGCAGCAAGCCTGTTGCTTAGATCAAAACCACGTTAAGCGATCGGACGGTGCGCGGGAAGGCATGCAACGAGACCTGTTGCATCGTGGCGCCGGACACGTCGGTGTTGGTGTTATCCTCATCATTGTCGTTATCGTTGTCGTTGTCCTCGTCGGCATCTTCGTTGTCCCTGCTGTTCTCGTCATTCTCCACGAATTGATTCGGAGCGATGGCTGGCAGGTCTTTCTGCTCGAGCTTCTCGTAACGCTGGCGCACTTCCGGCGGCATCTTATCGAGGTCTTCCTTCGTCTCGACCGGGCCGCTGAACAAGAGCTTGTCCTGCGCATCCTTGACCGTCAGCATTTTCTTGCCGTCCACGTTCTCGATCTTCATTTCGCCTTTGTCATCGCGAAAAACAATCTGTGCTTTTCCGAGATCGATCGTGGTCGATTTCATGGCGCCTTTGTCCCGGCTAAACACGCGCATGTCCCGAGCGGACCGGCGGGCCTCCTCCGTCGCTCGCATCGCTTCGCGCTGCGCGTCGCGCACCGTCTGCCGGATGGACGGGCCGAGATCGCTCATGTCGGGGACCTCGAACTTAAAATTACTCATGTCGCGGTTCAGGTTCTTCATCTTCTCATTGAACATGCCAAAGTCATTGTTGCCGGGCCCCCGATGTCTATCGAACATGTTATCGCGCGCACGCACTTCCTTCTTTCCCAGCTTCACTGTTACTTTTGTCTCCGCGTTCTTGCGCAAAATGGTCAGGGTCACATTGGTGCCGTCCTGATAACTGCGGACGAGCTTCGCGAGTTGGTCGGGTTCCATCAGGATCTGGTCGTTAAACATCTTGATGATGTCGTTCTGCTGAACTCCCGCCGCGGCCGCGGGGCCATCCGGCACAACGTAATCGACCACCAGGCCGAAGCCTTTCGCCAATCCGAGTTGCTCGCTGACCACGCGCGGAACGCTCGAAGTTTCCACGCCCAGGAAGGTAACCGGTACCTTCGGTCCTTTGTCGCGGTCCTTGTCCTTGTCTTTTGGAGGAATGGGCGGGATCGGTTGGGTAGGCGGATTCGGCGGCGCGGGCGGGGCCGGAGGCGTTTGGGCAAAGCCGGTGATAGGAAGCAGCGCGAAAGCTGCGATGACTGCTAGTATGTTTGTTTTCATGGTTTGGTTTTGGTTAAGGCAGAGTTACTGGCCGGAAACTGGGAGAAGAGTTACTTCCTCGGCCGGATAGGAGACGCTCAGTGATGCGCCGGTCTGTGGGTTGTTCCAATGCATGGTTTCGCGTTTGCGCGAGCGGAGACGGCGCACCGGCTGGTCCGCGCCCTGGGTGAAATGCAGGCCTTCGTCTTTGGTATCGTAAACAACCTGGGTCAGGGCAGACGGAACGAAGCTATCATCCACTCGCGCGACCGGCGCGACCGGTGCTGGAGTAATCAAGGCCAGGCCGGCCGACTTGCTCGAAGGCTTGTCGACATTCACGCGGGCGAGCAGCAGAAAAGTCGCCGCCGCCGCAAGGCCGAGGCCAAGCGCAATCCAGTTCGGACGAAAACTCCGGCGCTTCGGTAGAACCCCCGCCGTCGCAATTCCGCGGCCGGCGGCTTCCGACAAACCTTGCTCGATCCGCGCCGCCAGCTCCGATGCAACCGGGCGCGGCCGCAATTTCTTCAGCTCCGCTTCGAGTTCCGAAAAATCATTCATGGGCGACAAAGTTCTTCTTCAACGACGCCAGCGCATAGCGGTAGCGCGACGCCGCGGTGTTTTGGGAAATTTCGAGCGCGGCTCCGATTTCCGCGAAGGTCAGCTCGCTCCAGATTTTCATGACCAGCACCTCGCGTTGTTCCACTGGCAGAAGATCGAGCGCGACCGCGAGCTCGCGTTGAGAGCCATCGTCGAAATCGAATTGCGGCTCCGTCGTTTGCTCCATGTCGAGCGAAGCAACAGCTTCCCGGCGGGCCCGCCGGATATCGCGGCGAAGAAGATCGAGCGCGACCGAACGCACCGTCGCGTAAAGGAGGCCGCGATTCTCGATCGAATGCTCTTTGCGCCAGAAACGGACGAAAGCGTCCTGGACGATGTCCTCGGCGTCTGCGCTCGTCCGAACGAACTGTCGGGCGAACAGGACAAGCCCAGGCGCGAGTTCCGAGAAACAAACTTTCCAATCTTCATGAGTGACGACATTCTCCATGACCTCTTTACGGTCTTTTAATAAGGAGACGCCGCCAACTGCGTATTTTGTCTAAGCCCGGAGGAAAGTTTTTAGGGCGTCATTTCCGGCGCTGTAGCGACGGCGCCCAGTCGCCGTCCGAACACGCCAGAACACGAAGCGTGCGCGATGTTGCACGCCATAGCGCGTTACGATACGCGGAAGGCGCGGGACTGGCCGGAGTGAAATCGCCGACCAACGGCGCGTTTGCTCTTAATCCTGCTCGATGAAAATGAATCTACCTTACAACAAGTTCTGAGGGGGGGGTTGGACCAGACTACAGAATGGAGAGCTACTTCAAGGTGGCGTGAAAGGTGACTTCGAGTTTGTCGCCTCCGCTTGACGATGATCCTGTCCCTGAGCCGATAAGTTCCTTGCTCATGGGACCGTCCAGTTTCAAATCGAAAATGCCCGACACGGCAGTCTGTCGTTCTTTCATGTGCACATCGGTCCGGAAGACTTTTCCTTCTTTATCCAGGAAGAAGGCGATACCGTTGAATTTCGATTTGTCGCGCATGATGTCGAAATCGCTCGTCCAATTTTCGACCGGGAGTTTCTTGTCGCTCACGATCAGGACGACTGGCTTCCGCTCGTCCTTTTGATCGACGAAGGCGCCCGCGAACGAGAGCGAGACAGTGTTGTCGTCGAAGGTGAGAGAGCCCTTGGCCGAGCCACTCGGCAGATCGGAAGCGGCGGGAAGCACGGAGCCGGCGAAGGCAAATAGGGCGAACGCGGCGACGACGGCAGAGAGACGGAAAGGTTTTGAATTCATGCGGCAGGTTAGATGCGCGCCAACTATTTGCAAAAGCCATGCATCGAAGCGGCCTGCGGCCCAACGCTCAACGTCCAACTCAGAAAGAAAAATTGGAGCCCGATCTCGATGTGATCCGATCAAGTCTTTGAGACTTGAATCGGCGGCGGATTCCGATCGCCGAACTGGACCTGATGCCAATAGGGGTACGCCATGGGCAGTTCGCTGGCGGCATCGAGTTTCGATACCTGTTCTTCACTGAGATTCCAGTCGATGGCGCCGAGGTTTTGCCGGAGCTGCTCTTCGTTGCGCGCGCCGATGATGACGCTGGCCACGGTGGGGCGTTGCAAGAGCCAGTTCAACGCGATCTGCGGCACGGTCTTGCCGGTTTCCCCCGCCACTTGGTCGATCGCATCGATCACTTTGAAAAGATATTCGTCGTCAACTTGCGGTCCGGCATCCGCTGAAGCCTTCAGACTGAGTCGGCTCTTTTCCGGAGGCGGCGCGCCGCGGCGGATCTTGCCGGTGAGCCGGCCCCAGCCGAGCGGACTCCAGACGATCGCGCTCACTTTTTGATCCAAGCCCAGCGGCATCAGCTCCCATTCGTAATCGCGGCCAATGAGCGAGTAATAAGCCTGATGCGCGACGTGGCGCGCGAGGCCGTATTTCTCGGAGATGGCGAGCGACTTCATCAGATGCCAGCCGGAGAAATTCGAGCAACCGATGTAGCGGATTTTTCCGGCGCGCACGAGATCGTCGAGCGTGCGCAGCGCTTCTTCGATCGGGGTGAGCGCATCGAAGGCGTGCAATTGAAAGAGGTCGATGTAATCGGTGCCGAGCCGGCGCAACGCGGCCTCGACCGCGCGAGTCAGGTGATGGCGGGAAGAGCCGACGTCGTTCGGGCCTTCGCCGGATGGGAAGGTCGCCTTGGTGGAAATGAGGACGGCATCGCGCCGGCCTTTGATGGCCTGGCCGAGAATTTCCTCCGCGAGACCGTTCGAATAGACATCGGCGGAATCGAACATGCTGAGCCCGGCCTCAAGACAGATGTCCACGAGGCGGGTCGCTTCCGCGACGTCGGTGCTGCCCCAGGCACGAAAAAGATCGCCCTTGCCGCCGAAGGTGCCGGTGCCAAAGCTGAGCGCAGGCACCTTCAAGCCCGAGCCGCCGAGTTGTCTGTATTCCATGGAATGCCTTTCGTGGGCCACCGCCGAACATCCAACGTCCAATGTCCAACCTTCCTTCGCAAGTTACGGCGGCCCGGCTGTCTAACCGAGGTGCGCTTGATCCACGACGGGGTATTTTTTTCTTTATTGACGTTTTCGAGATCGATAACCTCGCGCCGTGAGTAGCGACAATGCCGGCAACGGGTTGGAGATGACGCTGCGTGAATTCGCCAGCGGGCAAAAGCTTTTCGATCGCTACACCCTCAAGAAGGTTCTCGGTCGGGGCGGCATGGGCGTGGTCTGGCTGGCCCGCGATGACGACCTCGAGCGCGATGTCGCGCTCAAATTTCTACCCGAGCTGATCGTGCACGACCGCGCGGTGCTCGGCGACCTCAAGCGAGAGACGCGGCGCAGCCTCGACCTCACGCATAAGAACATCGTCCGCATCTACGATTTTGTGCACAACCAGCAGTCGGGTTGCATTTCGATGGAATACGTCGATGGCGATACGCTTTCAAATTTGCGCGCGGACAAACCGAAGAAGATCTTCGAACCGCACGAACTCGCGGATTGGACCAGCCAGCTCTGCGACGCGCTCGACTACGCGCATAACCACGCCCGCATCATTCATCGCGACCTGAAGCCGGCCAACCTAATGGTGAACCAACGCGGCGATCTGAAGGTCTCCGACTTCGGCATCGCGCGGAGCCTGAGTGATTCGGTGAGCATGATCACGATGGACCACGGCAAGAGCGGCACCCTGGTTTATATGAGTCCGCAGCAACTCGAAGGGGACAAGAGCAACCACCTCGACGACATCTACTCCTTCGGCGCCAGTGTTTACGAGTTACTGACAAGCCGGCCTCCGTTTACTTCGGGCAATATTGACCGGCAGATTCGGGAGAAGGTTCCGCCGCCGATGACGCAACGGCGCAAGGACCTCGAGATCGAAGGCGAACCGATTGATCCGACGTGGGAAAGAGTGATCGCGCAATGCCTGGCCAAGGACCCAGCCGGCCGGCCGCAATCGGTCCAGGAGATTGCGCAGCAATTAGAGATCGCTTCGCCTAAGACGCGTCGGGCCCAGCAGGCCGTAGCTGAGAAAGCCAAAGCCAGCGGTCTTCCCGCCTTGCTCGCGACACTGAAGGCCCAGCCGCTTATTCTCGCGGGAGTAGCGGCGCTCGCCCTCCTCATCGCTATCGCGGGACTGACTGGAATATATTTTGCCTTCCGCAAACCAGCCAGCACGGTAACCGCGCCGGCCTCGATTACTTCGACACCTAGCTCTGCCGCGGCGGTGACGAGCGGGACGGGCGGCGTGGTGCTCGATACCTCACCGAGCGGCGCAACGGTTGTGCTCGGTGGCTTGGATGCGGGTAAGAGCCCGGTCACCTTCAAAGGTGTTAAGGCGGGCAAATACGCGTTGCGGATTTCAAAGGACGGCTACGTAACTATCGAGAAAGAAATTGAAGTTAAGGCCGATCAGTTTCTGGACCTCGGGACGATGACGCTGCAACGCATGAAGTCCTCGACGGCCCGGAAAGAAACGCAGGCGCCGGAGCAGGCCATCGTTCCGCCGGCAACGACAATTATTCAACCGCCAGCTAACACCCACCAGTCACCCGGCTCCCTGGAGCTGGCAGTCCCTTCGAATGATTTCACCGGTGGTTAATTCAAGAGCTATGAAAAAAATTCTCAAATACGGTCTTATCCTCCTGCTGTTGTCAGGTGCTCCTTCCAATCTTCCCGCCCAGATGGACACAATTATTCGCTCGCTGGTCGAAGGAGCGGCTCGAAATAGGCCGCCGCCGCAACAGCAAACGCGTCGCACTCAACCGAAAGAAACTACAACCAAGCGTTCGGTCCGGAAGTTCGATGGGACGTGGCTCTCCACCCAAACCAAGACCAATCCCGATGGCCAGCAGCTTAGCCGGACGTTCACCATGGTGATCAAGGAAGGAAAGGCTACCAGAACTTTGGATTTCACGAATGCGTCCACACCGGAGAAACCTTTCTACAGCAACGTCTCCGAGCTGCGCCGGCGCTGGAGTTTCAATTCGATCGATTGCACCGAGCAGGGATCGAGTCTTACCATCCAATGGTCGGCGGGACAGCTTTCGGATTTCATCCCGAAAACAATTCCCAATAACGTGATCGAGGGCTATGGAGCGCCGGGTGCGGAAACGTCCGTCTATACCTTAAAGGGAGAAGAGCTGGTCCGGGTCAACGATCCGAACGGGGTTAGTTATAAGCGCGCCAAGTAACGGCGCTGCCTCAACACCGAAAGAATTCGTAGGGACGTTCGAAGCCTTTTAGTTCGTACGAGCCCGCAGGCGTGGAGACGATCAGGGTATCCAGCTTCGATCGGGCCGCTCCGCTGGCCAGGAGAGCAATACCTAACGAGCCGGCGAGCTTTTCCATCCGGAAAACGAAGTTAACTTCCATCCCCATCAGGCTTTCTTCCTTCGAAGTCGCTCCGCCGATTGCAACCCGACCAAAATGCAGAGCCAGCCGAAAACGCGGCTCGTTTCGCGCCTGCAGTTCCTTCAGCTTGCCGACAGCGGCGGCCACATTGTCGGCCGCCTTCTCATCGTCCTGCCAGTAAGCGAGGAAACCGTCACCGAGATATTTGTCGATGGTCCCTTCATGCCCCTCGATGATCTCCTTGCAGGTTGAAACCCAGCCGCCGATCAGCGTGGCGAGTTTGTCGCTCACCATGCTGCGACTCAAAGGAGTGAAGTTCTCGATGTCCGCCAGAAGCAGCCAGCATGGTTCGTCCGCGATCTCGCGAATCGTCCTTTGGGCGAGCGTGGTTTGAATCTCGACCGACATCTCAATCGGCTGGCGGAAGGTGAAGAGCTGATCTCCGATCGTGATCCGGTCCTGGTCGCAAAGTTGGACCGGCTGATGAACCCGGCGTTTGTTGAGAAAAGTTCCGTTGCTGCTGCCGAGATCGATGAGCCAATGTTCGCCGATGTTCTGGACATTGATGATGGCGTGGCGGCGCGAAACCTTCGGGGAATCCAGGACCACGCGGCTGGCCTGCGACCTTCCGATCGAACAATTTCCCTGAATGAGGATGCGGTCGCGTCCGGCCGCTTCCAGCCAGGCGCCTTCCTGTTCTACTTCACTCACGGAGAGGGTTCTAACGAGAATCGTTTCAAAAGAAAAGCATCGGTATTTTGCCTTGGGCGAAGCAGCGGGAAACGGCAGAATCGCTCCATGCAGCTTCATTCTCATCGGCATGTCATCCTTTTCTTTTGTTTTGTCCTCGCCCCGTTCGCCGTTCGTGCGGACGACGCCGCCGTGCGTGAGATGGTCGAAGCGGAGAAGAACTTTTATCAGACCGGCCAGGAGAAAGGCACGCGGGCCGCTTTCCTCGTCTTCCTCGCGGATGACAGCATCGTCTTTCGGCCCGGTCCCGTGAATGGCAAAGAGGCCTGGACGAAGCGACCGGAGAGCGGCCTCGATCTTATTTGGGAACCGACCTTCGCGGTGATGGCCCAGAGCGCCGATTTCGGATATGACACCGGTCCGTCGAAGTGGAGACCGAGAAAGACGGACGAAAAATTTTCGGGATACGCCTACTTCGTTTCCATCTGGAAAAAACAAAAGGATGGCGCGTGGAAAGTGGCGCTCGATCTGGGAACAGAAACTCCGGAACCGACGGGTAAGCCTGAACCCCTGCGAACGGCCGCTGTCGGCAAAGGACCCAAAGCCCAGCCTGATCCCGACGGGGCTCGCAAGACCTTGCTCGAAGCCCAGCAAAAATTCGCGGAGACGGCCAAGACAGATTCGGGTAAGGCCGCGCTGTCAGTCGCCGCGGACGATATCCGCGTTTATCGCGATGGGCACTTTCCCGCGGTCGGGCTCGCCTCTGGCGGCGGTCTCCTCACTGCGCAGAGCGCGAAACTGCTGGTCGAGACGATTGGAGGCGACATGAGCCGGTCCGCCGATCTCGCTTACACCTACGGAAAATATTCCAGCGTCACGGACGCCAACGCTGGAAAAGGTCATTACTTTCAAATCTGGCAAAAAAACGACGCTGAACATTGGAAGCTGGTTCTCGATTGGATGCAGCCCTTGCCGAAAGAGTAGCCAGTGAGCGCGGCTCGCTCCCTCATTTTCTTTCCAGCGGTCGCAGAATCAAATCGCCGTGCCAGTCGGGATGGGCGACGCCGGCCCGGTAGGCCTTGAGCGATTCGACCGATGAATTCACCCGCAGATTGCTGTAGGTCTGATCGGGATTCTGCCAGCGCTCGTGCCAGTAAATCGCCGCTTTGATCCGAGGATAACGCGTCCGAAACATTTCGAGAGCTTGTTTGATCCATTCCGGCTTGAGCATGCCGTGGACCTCGACCGAAAATGGAAAATCGCCTGTGGCCCACTCCGCAATCATCACCGGCTTTTTCGGATCGAGTCCGCACAATTCCTGATAAGGCCAGTCCACCAGGGACGGAATATCCGGGTTGGGCTCATCTTTGAACTGCTGCCCGTAAACACTCATCCCGAGCCAGTCGACGTAATCGGACCCGGGATAATAGGCCGGTGCGAAATTCCAGGTATCGAGCGGGTAGGAATAATTATTCGTGTGAAACATCCACTGGACGTTTTTCGCGCCACGCGCCCGAACGCGATCGACCACATAACGATACGCTTTTTTGAAATGCTCCGGTCCTTCCCACTGATCGGGCGTGTCGTCGACCCACTCTTCTCCTCCATAAAACCAGCCGGACCACGGGAACCAATCGCCATTCATCTCCACGCCGAACACGACGATCATTGGCTTGCCGAACTCGCGGGCGGAGTCACCCCATTTGTCGATGTAGGCGTTCCATTTTCCGGCCACGATTTCGCTGAGACTAAATTTGTCCGGCCCGCGATTTTGCGTGTAGGGCCGGTCCCAGGGCGACCAGAAAACCAGCGGCATCGCGCCATGACGCCAGATCACATTCAGGTTCTGGGTCGGAAAACTTTGCTCTCCCCAATAGCTCGACGAAGCGATGATCGCCTGGTGTTTGCCCACCATGCTCTCGAACTCTTCGATCGTCTCGAGCGTGACCTCGTCCTCGGCGTCGCCGAAATCCATGAACGCGCCGGTGTAGGCGCCCTTCTCCGGAAGAAGGACTTCTACGGGCGCGTTCGGATCGCGCAGCGGAGGCGTGGCCTGCTTTTGACACGCGGGAACCGACAGAAGCGAGGTGGCGAGAACAAGCGCAGCCGAACGACAACCAAAAATTCTCAGTCCGCCTGCCATACCACCTGGTCGTAACAAAAACGTCACACCCGCACCGGCACCGAGGCGGTGCGTTCCAGTTTTCCCCAGCCGACCAACGCGCCTTTCACCGCGCGCAGTATCGCTTTCCAAATGACGTAGCTCAACATCGGCCGATAAATCAACCGCATCGGAAGGATGCGCCACGCGCGCAGAACGGATTCCCGCTCGAGAATGCAGGCGAGCGTCGCTAGCACCACATCCATGGTCAGAAATGCGATGACGAAAGGCAGGACCGCGCTCCACGCCCCGAAGGGGAGCGACGCGAGCAAAAACAAATCCACCATCGGCGTGATCGCGACCAGGATGATCTGGAAAAACCAAACGCTCGGCAAACTGAACCAGCCGAGCGCGCGATAGTTCCAGTTGAAGACCATGTCGCGATGTTTCCACAGACATTGCAACGTCCCGTAGGCCCAGCGAAAACGCTGGCGCGCGAGCGTGCGGACAGTCTCTGGCGCTTCCGTCCAGGCGATTGCTTCCGGGACGTAAACAATCCGCTGGCCGTGCTTGTGCAGCGCCAGGGTGAGGTCGGTGTCCTCGGCGAGCGTTTCCAGACTGAGGCCGCCGGCTTCGTCGATGGCGGATTTGCGGATCGCACTGATCGCGCCCGGAACGACGGTGATGCAGTTCCAGCGCGTGTAGGCGCGCCGATCGAGATTGAAGCCGCAGGTGTATTCCAACGCCTGACACTTGGCGATGAACGAGCGCAGATTCCCTACCTTGGCGTGCCCGGAAACCGCGCCGACCTCGCCGTCGGCGAAAGGCTGGACCAGACGCCGGAGCGTATCGCACTGGCAATGGGTATCGGCGTCGAGGAACACCGCGACGCCCGTGCGCATTACCGCGAGGCCCCGCTGAAGCGCGCGCGCTTTCCCGCGATTTTCCTGGCGCAACAAACGCACGCGCGGATCTTTTTCCGCCACCGCTTCGACCTCCGCCGCGGTCTCATCCTGCGAGCCATCATCGATCACGATGACTTCCATCTCTCCCGCATAATCCGTCGCAAGCAGCGCACGCAATGTTCCCGCGATCACCTTCCCTTCATTGAACGCGGCCACGAGCACGCTGATCGGCTCGGCAAATTCGCCCGACCAAGTCCGGCGGAAACGCGAGGCCAGCCAGATGACGGTGAGCGTGCGCAGAACGACGAGCGCCGTCGCCACAATCATGAACGACCAGAGAAATTCTTCCGCTGCATGAAAAATCTGGAAACCGGCGCTGGCCACGAAGTGACTCAAGGTTCGCTTCTTCGTGTCGGTCGGTGGCATCAAGCCATCGCGCGTCGTGCCGAGCAAAGTGGCAATCGAAACCACCGTGTCGCCCCGCGTGTGGAGATAATCGAGAATCCGTGGCAGGGCCTCGACCGTCTGTGCGCGGTCGCCGCCGGCGTCGTGCAGCAAAATGATATTGCCATCACGGCGCTGCTGCTTCACGCGTTGCAGGATGATGTCCGCACCGGGGCGCGCCCAATCCTGTGGATCGATGTTCTCCAGCACGACCAGGTAGCCGAGTTCCTGCGCCATGATCAGCGGACTCAGCTCGCTGATTTTCGAAGGGCTCGTGTCCGCGGCGTAAGGCGGCCGGAAAAGTGTGGTCGAACGTCCGGTTATGGTTTCGAGGAGGAGCTGCGTCGCGTTCAGCTCCAGCCGCACGTGCTCAGGCCAGCAAAGCGCGAGGTTCGGATGGTAATAGGTGTGGTTCCCGATCTCGTGCCCTTCCGCCACGATTCGCCTAACGAGTGCCGGATATTGCTCCGCGTTTGCACCCACGAGAAAGAAAGCCGCCTTCACATTCGCCGCCTTCAGGATATCGAGAATTTGCGGGGTCCACTCCGGATCGGGGCCATCATCGAAAGTGAGTGCGACCTCGTGCGGCGCGCCCGCGCCCTGGTGATAGAGCGTCGGGAATTGCGGGAATTTCGTATACGTCGCGGTCAGATAATTCTCCGCGTCCACCGCAAGCGTGCGCGCGCCGTCCGATTGCGTTTCATCGACCGAGACGATTTCGCCTTCACCCACGTCGGCAATGGTGTCGGTGCCTTTCAGCACTTCGAGCGCTTCGCGGGTCGGCCGCTCGAGCTTGAAATCGCCCGGAACATTGAGCGCGTCCCAGATCGAAACGTCTTCCGTGCCCAGCCGATAAACGGCGAACCCGCCGGCCTTCACGTTTCGCACTTCGCGCAATTCGTCCAGGAACGTCACGGCATCGAGAAACCAGACGGAATGACCTTTGTCCGCGTCCTCATAATAGAAATACGGGTTGTAGTGCGGGGCCGCGACCGTGGCCGACGCCACTTCCGCGTAACTCGCGCGGCTCATGGCTTCGGGAAAACTGATCAGCTCCGCCTTTTTCGCGCCACTGGTCCAATCGTATCCGTAGCCGCCGAGCGCGATGATCCATTGCTTCGTCTCCGCGCCATCCATCAGCACGCTCAGCCATCCTTCGAACCAGCGGCGCGAAGCCAGCGGCCCGGGCGGATCGATGTCGGAAGTCTCGTCGTAAAGGAGCGCGACGAAGCGATCGACGTTGTCCGACAACGCCTCGAAGTCGATGTAATCGAGGTCCTGGCCGGGCTGCACACAAAGCCAGAGCTGTTTGTCATCGTAATGCAACGCGTCCGTAAACCGATCAAGAAAAACGGTGATGTCTTTTTTGTAAACGGGATCGATCTGCTCCCAATCGACCACCACCCCCGCCGCTTTCGCCTCATTCAAAACCGCGAGCACTTTCTGGATAAAACGGTCCTGCGTTTCGGTAGAACTGTGCGCGAGGTTCTCGACCGCTTCCGGTTGCCAAGTGTCGCCGACCAGGTTGGTCAGGAGCGGCATCAGCGCGATCCCCTTGCTCGCGGCTAATTTCGGAATGCGAATGTCGGCGTCGACTTGGAGATCACCCGATCCGTTGGTCATGGCCATCCATTCGGGACAAACGTGCGTAATTTGGGCAGCGTGTTGTTCGAGCGAGCTATAGCTGTAGGGATCGCCATTGGTGTAGAAAGCGAGCCGTACTTCGCTCGTCGCTGATTTTTTCCGCGGATGCGCCGGGGGCGAGGGCGCGGGGCCGGGCGGCTTTTTCGAGGCCATTCGGGCGGCGGCAAATTTCTCCCACAAGGCCTGGTGCGGCGGCGTTTGTCCGGCGGGGTTTTCCTTTTGGAGCGACTTCAGTTGCCCTTTCAACTGGCGCAGCGAAAAAGGAAGATTCAGTTGCGGCGCGACAAACAGATTCTGGACGAAAAGGACGGTGCCTAAAAAAGTAAGGACACCGAAAATGAACAAGCCAAGGCGGAGGCGTGGCCAGCGTTTCCCGGCGGGATCGGAAAAAACGAACGGCGTAACAAGATTTGGCTGCTCCCCTTCCATCGCGCGCATCTTACCATGTCCCGCGAGAAAATCGCTTCCTCCCGCTCCCGTCATGCTCATGATCCTGATCTTGCTCGTGCTCGAATCCCTTTGATTAAGATTAAGATCAGGATCAAGAGCATGAGCAGAACAAGCATTGAAAATTCCTGCCGACCCGGCACGCCGGAACTGCTCAGCGCCTAAAGCTGGGACCGCGCATCCATCCGAGCGCGTTCGTCGTTCCGGGCGCGACCGTGATCGGCGACGTCACCTTGGAGAAGGAATCGAGCGTCTGGTTCGGAGCCGTTCTGCGCGGCGACATCAACCGCATCATCATCGGACCGCGCACCAACGTTCAGGACGGTGTCGTCATTCATCTCGCCGATAATTTTGCCGCGATCGTCGGAGAGCTGGTCACGATCGGTCACAGCGCGATCGTGCACGCCTGCACCTTGGGCGACGAAGTGCTCGTCGGAATGGGCGCCACGATTCTCGATGGTTCGGAGATGGCGCCCGTTCGATCATCGGCGCGAACGCGCTCGTGACGACCGGAACAAAAATCCCGGCAGGTTCGCTCGTGGTGGGTTCTCCGGCCAAGGTGGTACGACAGCTCGATCTCGAGGAGCAGGACGGAATCAAAAAATGGGCTCTGAAATATGTCGAGAGCGAGAAATATTTTCGCGCGCATTACCGCCAGGGCTCATAGCGTTCGGCCCAACTCCCGCCCACGCTCGCGCAGCAATTCCTTACCGCGCGTCATCGCTTCTTCGCGTGTGATCGGCGGCGTCGCCAGAACCAGAACACCATCGAACATTTCGTGCACGGTTGCGTCCCCGGTCGCGCAGCCCGCAATCGCAAAGACGCGTTTTCCCATCTGACGCGCGAGTCGTGCCACACCGGCCGGCGCTTTTCCTTCCAGCGTTTGCCGATCGAGATTTCCCTCACCGGTGATGACAATATCAGCCCGTTGGATTGCCGCTTGGAGATCGAGAATCTCCGCAACGAGATCGAAGCCCGGTCGAACCGTCGCTCCGCAAAAAGTCATCAAACCAAAGCCAAGTCCTCCGGCCGCACCCGCGCCCGGCGTCTCTCGAAAATCAACATGGAGATCCCTCGCCACGGCATCCGCGAGTTTCGTCAAAGCGCGTTCGAATGTTGCCACTTGCTCCACGCTTACGCCTTTTTGTGGACCGAAAACACGCGTCGCTCCGTTTTCTCCCAACAATGGATTACGCACGTCAGCAGCTGCGATGATCCTGGCCAATTTCAACCGAGCCGGAGGTTCCAGCAGATTCTGTTCACCAATCCCTGCGAGCGACTCAACCGTCCTGATTTCGGCGCCAGAGAAACGGAATCCCAGAGAGCGCGCCATCCCCCAGCCGCCGTCGTTCGTTGCACTGCCTCCCAGGCCAATGATGATTTCCTCCGCTCCGCGCTCCGTGGCGGCGATCAACATTTCACCCACGCCGAAGGTGCTGGCGCGAAGCGGATCGCGCTCGCCCGTTTGCAATCGCCGCATTCCCGCCACCTCGCTCATCTCCATGACCGCGAGCTTGCGGTTGGGAAGATAGGCGTAGCGCGCTTCGACCGCGCGCCCAAGCGCATCGTGCGCGCGGGTGATGACCCACTCTGCACCCAGCGCCTCAGCAACTACTTCCGCCGTCCCCTCGCCGCCATCCGCTACTGGAATGAGATCGATCGTCGCATCCGGCAGGACATCGCGCAGTCCGGCCGCGATGCTCTCGGCCACGTCGCGCGCGCCTAACGAGCCTTTGAATTTATCGGGAGCAATGAGGATTCGCACTTCCAAATATTCTCACACAACGGTCACAACGGGACACAAAGGATGTCTGGAAGAAAACACCGTCGTGACCTTTGTGCCCTTAGTGTGAGACCTCTCTGAGCTTCCGTTCCAAAATTTCCCCAACCCATGCCGGATTCGCCTTCCCTCCCGACAGCTTCATCACCTGGCCTTTCAGAAAATTCAGTGAGGCTGCATTCCCCGCCTTGAAATCAGCCGCCGGCTTCGGATTATCCGCGATCGCTCGATCGCACAACGCTTCGATCGCGGCGACATCGCTCAACTGCTCGATCCCCTTCTCCTCCACAATCGCCGCGGCCGATTTTCCGCTCGCAAACATTTCGGTGAAAACTTCCTTCGCCTGTTTGCCGCTGATTTTTCCGCTCTCGATCAAATCCAACAATCCCTCTAGCGCCTCGGGAGGAATGGGGCAATCCGTGATCGCACGTCCCGCCCCGGCCAGCGCGCTCTGAAGATCGTTCAGGATCCAGTTCGCGACGTTCTTCGGCTTCTTTGCTCCTTTCGCCGCCGTCTCGAAATAGCCGGCGAGCGCGATATCATCGGCGAGCACGCCGGCATCGTACGCGCTCACTCCGTAGTCGTTCACGAACCGCGCGCGTTTTGCTTTCGGCAGCTCGGGCACTCGCGCGCGCGCCTCTTCCAGGAGCGTTTCCGTCTTCACCGGCACCAAATCGGGATCGGCGAAATAGCGGTAGTCGTGCGCGAATTCTTTCGTCCGCATCAAAAACGTCTGGCCCGCGACATCGTCCCATCCGCGCGTCTCCTGCTCCAACTTTTCGCCGCGCCCGAGCGCCTCCATCTGGCGCCGCACCTCATGGGCCAGCGCCCGCCGGACGCCGCTGATCGAGTTCAGATTCTTGATCTCGATTTTGGCGCCGAGTTCTTGCTGCGATTCCGGCCGCACCGAGATATTGCAATCGCAGCGCAACTGACCTTTCTCCATGTCGGCGTCGCTCACTCCGCCGTAAATCAGGATTTGTTTGAGCGCAGTCAAAAAGGCGAACGCTTCCTCCGGCGATTGGATTTCCGGTTCGCTGACGATCTCCATTAACGGTGTACCCGCGCGGTTGAAATCGATGCCGGTGCTGCTCTCGAAATGAAAACTCTTCGCCACGTCTTCCTCGAGATGAATGCGGACAAGCGCCACTTCCTTGTCCGGCGTCGCGATATTTTTCTGCGCATCCTTGGGATAAGCGAGGTCGTGCAACGGCACCAAACCGCGCGTGCATAACGGGAGGTCGTATTGCGAGATCTGATAATTCTTCGGCATATCCGGATAGAAATAATTCTTCCGATTGAACTTGGAGACCGGCGTGATTTCGCACCCGAGCATCAACCCGGTCAGGACCGTAAGCCGGAGCGCTTCATGATTCATGACCGGCAACGCCCCCGGCAATCCTAAGCAGGTCGGGCAGGTGCGGGAATTAGGAGCCGCACCGAATTCCACCGGACATGCGCAAAACATCTTCGAGCGCGT
>QHBM01000010.1:0-776 GCA_003244145.1 Chthoniobacterales bacterium | reverse complement strand
ATTTCGGATTGCGGATTGCGGATGCCGGAAAGTTTACTTGTTTCGTCGCGCAGTTCGTATTGAAGCAACCACGATCGACAGAATTTGATTTCCTTCGTTCACAAGATCGTGAAGGAGGTCCGGCTTTACCAAGTGAGACTCACTCAGCATTTCCATCCAATAGAGCGTTTCATCGCACTCCTCTTCGACAATGCCCATCTTGGCGATGAAGTCCGCCCGAGATTTCCCGCGGACAGCTGCGCGATAATTTGCGCCGACAGAAGTTCCCGCGCGCAACAGTTGATTACCCAGCACTTGCGCCACCTGCTGCTTCGGCAACGAATTGACCAATCGGATCACGCGCAGACCGAAGTTCATCGTGCGTTTGAGGAATTCCTTTTTCTCCATCTTTCCGGTTTCCGGTATCCGCAATCCGGAATCATTCCTTCTTCGCCGCGAACTCCAGTGCCTTCTTCAAATCGAATTGCTTCACGCGTTCGACCACGGTCGGGTCGTTCGCGGCCTCGAGAACTCGCGGATGATGGAGCAGCTCCAAAATCCGACCCTGCGCGATGAGCTGCGTAATTTCCGGGTCGTTTCGCAGCGCAACAATCTTTGGATGCTGACTTAACTCTATCGCGCCCGGAAAACTTAGGAAGCGCCGCGCACTCTCGGGATTCGCGGAAACGGTTCCGGCGTCTTGAAGAGTTTGATAAACGCTGGCCGGCGTCACGTCAGTTTTCTTGATGGTGTCGCCAACCGCACCCAACTCCACTGAATTCTTCAAACGCGCGAGG
>QHBM01000155.1 GCA_003244145.1 Chthoniobacterales bacterium | reverse complement strand
GCGACGCTGTTGGAAAAAAGATACGGCCGTGAACGCTGGCGCAGGAGTTCGACAATGCGTTTGCGCGCGCTGGTAAAACCGCCGCTGGCGCCTCCGAGCGCTTTGCCCAGCGTGCCAGTGATGATGTCAATCCTTCCCATCACATCCCGATACTCGTGCGTGCCGCGCCCGCGTTTGCCCAGAAATCCGCTGGCATGCGCGTCGTCGATCATCACGAGCGCGTGGTACCTGTCAGCAAGATCGCAGATCGACTTCAAGTCCGCGATTGTTCCATCCATCGAGAAGCAGCCATCGGTCGCGATGAGTTTCACGCGCGCCTGACTCGCTTCGCGCAGCTTCGTTTCCAGATCAGCCATGTCGTTATGCTTGTAACGGAAGCGCTGCGCTTTGCAGAGACGAATGCCATCGATGATGGAGGCGTGATTGAGTTCGTCGGAAATCACGGCGTCTTTCTCCGTGAGCAGCGTCTCGAACAGGCCGCCGTTGGCGTCGAACGCACTCGGGTAAAGGATCGTATCTTCGGTGCCGAGAAATCTCGTCAGCGCATTCTCCAGCTTCTTGTGAATGTCTTGCGTCCCGCAAATGAAGCGCACGCTGGCCATGCCGAAGCCGTGGGTGTCGAGCGCTTCCTTGGCCGCGGCGATGAGCGCGGGATGATCGGCCAGGCCGAGATAATTGTTCGCGCACATATTGAGCACGCGCGTGCCTTCCGCCACCGCGATGTGGGCGTCCTGGGGCGTGGTGATGATCCGCTCGGTTTTGTATAATCCCTGAGCTTTGATTTCTTCGAGCGTGCGCGTGAGTTGCTGATCGAATTCGGCGAGCATCCGGTAAGTTTGCCCCGAACGTTGGCTGTGCCAAGCCACGAACGCGGCGTGTCTGTTTCCGGGGAGCACAGGCTGCCAGCCTGTCGTTGCCGGCAGCCTGCGGGCAACCGCGCGGGGACTGATGGAAACCTAATCTGCAGCCACGTTCGTATATTTCGGGCACCAAATGTCCGCGCGCGCGTCGTTCTGACTAATGCACATGGCCGCTGCGCGCGGCATTTCGGCAAGCTGCCGAAATGAACAGGCTGGCAACCTGTGCTCCCCAGATTCCCGAGCGCCGCGCTGGGAACAGACGAAATGGAAGGCCACGCATTAGCTCTCGTTTGAGAAAGCAGCTTGCTATTGTGAATAAGCGGTGAATAACTTCCGCGTTAATGACCCGGCGCGCTGGAATTCGCCCGCTCATCGTGCCCGCGCTCGCAAGCGCAGCCGGGCTTCTTTTCTCCGGCTGCGGAACCACGAGCGTGACCCGTGCCCTGCCCTCGTACGAACCGCCGATCGCTAAATCCGATTTCCAAACAGTGCGCACGACCGCCTACACGCACACCGAAGCCGATCACCTCGAATACACCAACCACAACGCGCTGGGCGGCGAACTCCACGCCGCCGGAGCGCCTGTTCGCCGCGCGGAAAATGGGCGCACGACGCTCGCATTCCAGGAGCCAGGGGATTATCAGCGTGTCTCCTACTCGGGCGGACCGCAGCCCTTTTCGCTCGACGACCATCCTCGCACCCTCCGCGCAAAGCCGGTCACGATAAAACCGGCGCATGGCCGCAAAGTTGTCATTCGCAAACTGGAACCGCCCCGGATCGGCAGTGCGGCAGCAGACTGGTCGCGCTGGCCCGTGGGCACGACGTTCCGGTTGACGTCGACCGGTCAAATTTATCGCGTCGATGATTACGGCTGGGCGCTCGCCGGGCGCAACACTATCGACCTCTACATGGCCACACCGAGTGCGATGAACAGCTGGGGCGCGCGCGATGAGGCGATCCAGATTTTGCAATGGGGCGATCCCGCCGTCAGCCTGCGTTTGCTTCAACCGCACGAGGAGCACAAGCACATCAAACGCATGGTGCTGGAGTTGCAAGGCCGCGGCGAGGAAGCGGCTGAGCTGCGCTGACGACCGCCGCAAATCCGTGAGAACCCTTTGTGTCGTTGGCGGACTTTTGTGAGTGGTTTCGGGATTGTGCGCAGCGGATGGAGATGGATGGAATGACACCGCGCCCAGCCAAATTTAAAGTGAGCGAGATGGAGAAACCAAATGCAAGAGGACCCACCCCTTCGCGAAAGGCGCATCAGGCACTTGGTCCTAAATTAAATCGCCCCGCCAAACCGCCGCCGCCGCCGCCTATGCGCACCGCGATCACCTCGCGCGGCCGGAAACGTCACCGATGATGTCTGCGAATCTCGCCGCCATGGAAAAGAAAATCGCGGCCGTGCTGGCGGTGCGCCCGGAATGTTTCATCACCCATCCAAGCGAGCTGGCGGTTTTGAAACAACTCTCGGCACAGGAACTGGAGAACTTCGCGCTCGATCACGGTTGGAGCACCGTTTCGCGCATCGGTGGACGCCAGATCGAATTCTACAACGACATCAGCGCTCGTGGGTAGGGTGGGCATCTTGCCCGCCGGCAAAGGCATCCTGCCTTTGCGGAATTTCGAAGTGGGGAAAGATTTTGCGCGTTACGCAAGACGTGTGAGCGGTGAAAGACTGTTTTCGCAGGGTGCGAAAACCGGCGGCCAGGATGTCCCACCCCTACCCGCGATTGGAAAAGAACGAGCTCACCGGACTCGTCGCGGACGCGCTCCAGCGTTTTTCGCCCAAGCCGATTTCGCGCCCTTCACGTCCCGCTTCCACCGCCAGACGAAACGCGCGCGCCATCCGGTTCGGGTCGGCCGCGATGGCGATTGCGGTATTGACCAAGACCGCGTCGGCGCCGATTTCCATCGCTTCCGCAGCCTGACTCGGCGCGCCCAGGCCGGCGTCCACCACCACCGGCACCGTCGCCTGTTCGATGATGATCTCGATCTGCGCGCGCGTTTCGATTCCACGATTGCTTCCGATGGGAGAACCAAGTGGCATGACCGTCGCAGTCCCGACATCCTGGAGACGTTTGGCCAGGACCGGATCGGCGTTGATGTACGGCAGGACGACGAATCCTTCTTTCACTAGAATTTCCGCCGCGGCCAAGGTCTCGATCGGATCGGGCAGGAGATAACGCGCGTCCGGGTGAATTTCGAGCTTCACCCAGTTCGGCAATCCCGCCGCAACCGCGAGCCGCGCCAGCCGCACGGCTTCCGCGGCGTTCCGCGCGCCGCTCGTATTCGGAAGAATCAGGAAGCGTTTGGGGTCGATGAACTCAAGAATGTTCGCGAAGGGATCGTGTTTTCCGGAAAGGTCGGCGCGCCGGAGGGCGACCGTGACGATTTCCGTTCCGCTCGCGATGAGCGCATCGCGCATCAGTTCGTTCGAGCCGAACTTGCCCGTGCCGACCAGTAACCGCGACGTGAATTCGCGGTCGGCAATTTTCAGCTTCGCAGGTTTGTCGGCCATCGTGACAAGGTATCACAAAACTGTATCGCCGTAATCCTGCACCACCGACTTGTACGCGAAATGATTTTACTCCAAGTTCCTCGATGACTTCATTCGATCTGCACCCGGCTGATTGTCTGGAAGGCATGGAGCGTATCGCCGGCGGAACCATCGACCTGGTCGTCACCTCTCCGCCCTATAACCTAGGCATCGCCTACAGCCGTTACTCGGATCGGCAGGATCGCGCGGGTTATCTCGATTGGTGCCACCAATGGGCGACGCAGGTTCGGCGTTTGCTTAAATCGGATGGATCGCTTTTCCTCAACCTCGGCGCTTCGCCGTCGAATCCATTGTTGCCGCACGAGCTCGTCCTTCGTCTGCGCGATTTGTTCGTGCTTCAGAATACGATCCACTGGGTCAAGGCGATCACGATTCCGAACGACGGGGGCCAACTCATTTCCCGCGGCCACTTCAAGCCGATCAACTCCCCGCGGTATTTGAACGACTGCCACGAATACATTTTCCATCTGACGCTGGACGGGAAAACTCCGATCGACCGGCTCGCGCTCGGCGTCCCCTATGCCGACAAATCAAACATTGCACGCTGGACGCACACCCGCGGCGGCGACAGCCGGTGTCGCGGCAATACCTGGTTCATTCCTTACCAAACCATCCAGAGGCGTGAAAAAGAGCGGCCGCACCCGGCCACGTTCCCGGTCGAGTTGGCGGAAAATTGCATCAAACTTCATGGAGTGGCACGCGTGAAAACGATGCTTGATCCTTTTCTGGGAATCGGGAACTCGGCCGCGGCGGCCCAACGCTGCGGCGTGAAGAACTTTATCGGCTTCGAGATCGACGAAAATTATCTTGCCGAGGCCAAGCGACGGATAGCGAGCGACGCTTAAAGCAGCCGGCAGGTTTCCGGATTCGTTTTCGGAATCGGCGGCGGCCCATCAGTACTCGGCGCCTGGAATTTCTCCAGCGGCTTCACCAGATTCCCGGGCAACGGCCGGACGCGATCGAAGATGCGTTCGGCGATCGGCTTCGCCACGAGATAACCGGCCGAAAACATTTCCATCCGCGCATCCAGATTATCGATATAATTGAGCGCCATCGCCTCCGGCGTCTTCGGGCTGACGGGCGACCCAAACTGCGGTTCGCCGTGATGCGCGCCGATGAGATGGAGCAGATGCATCCGCACGTCTTCGGATGCGGGAGTGAGCGCGCTCCAAGCCTTCGCATTCTCCTCCGTCTGCACTTTGCGCCAGAGCGAATTTACCAGTTCGAGCCCGATCGAAATGTGCCCCATCAATTCGCCGCGCTCGTCATAACCCATAGTGAATCCCGTCTCCGGCAAATGGTTTTCCCAGAGTTTTCCGGCGTCGTGAAAAAGCACGCCGGCGATAAGCAGATCGAGATTTAGTTGCGGGTAGAGTGGAACGATCTCGATCGCGATTCGCATCATTTGCGCGACGTGCTCAACCAGTCCGCCGCGGCGCGCATGATGATACGAACGCGCACCGGCCGTGCGCCGAAACCGGTCGCCGTGCTCGGCCAGGAACGCTTCGCCGAGGGCGCGCAAGCGTGGGTCGCCGAGCGAGCGCGTGCGCTCGGTGATGTAGACCCAATCCGCGGCCTGCTTCGCGCGCAGTTCCGGCGGACCCTGCAACAGCTCCGATCTCTCCTGTGCGGCGAGAGGGCGCACTTTCCAATTGCGCGCATCGAGTCCGAACTGCTGATGCTGCAAGAACTCGCCGCTCAGCTCGATGAAATCCGAAGACTTCAGCGAACCGCACGCTCTGAATTCCGGATGATCGCTCCAGACCCGCAACGTCATCCGGTCGGCCGCATCCGCGAGGCTCAGCTCGCAGTACGGTTTCTGTTCGCGAGTGACTTTCGCCGACGCTCCTTCCACCTGGACATGCACGCGCGCGTCCACGGCCGCGCCGTTCTGGGCGTGACGGCGAATTTCTGTCAGCGTCAGTAACTGCATTTTCGCGGTCTACTTGTCGCGCCGTAGCTGTGCGAAGGCGGATGACCGCCGATCCTGGCGGGGGATTCTCATCAGAACCTTGTCGAGCTACTACTTCGCTGCCTCAATCACACCGCACGCCTGGCGCGCGCCGGAGTTGCCCGATGGATCGGTTTTCAGGTCGTCTTCTTTTTCGTGCACCAACACCGATTTACCAATGATCGAGTTCGCGCCGCTCAAACTTAATTTCCCTTTCCAATCCAGATGCGCCTTGCCGGAAGCATCGGCTTCGAGGTTCCCGAGATCGCCGCCGTGATGCTCGGCGGTCATCGGGCCGCCATGGTGTTGCTGGGTTGGATTAAAATGCGCGCCGGCGGAGGCGGCATCCGGCGCCGAGCAATCGCCTTTGTCGTGAATATGAAATCCGTGTTTGCCCGGCGTGAGTCCGGTGATATCCGCCACGACCTGCACGTCATCGCCACTTTTCGTGAACGTCACCATGCCCGTGACCTTGCTGCCCGACTTCGAATCCAGTTTGCAGATTGCCTTCGTTGCATCCTGTCCGTGCACCGCGGTGGCGAGAGCACACATCATCCCCAGCGAAATGAGTATCGTTTTCATGGCGCAAACGTACCGCCGTGACCGACGAAATGAAAACAATTAATCGATCAACCGCTGCTCGATGCCGGAATAGGCATCGATGCGCCGATCGCGCAGGAACGGCCAGTGCGTTCGATGTTCGTCCACCCGCTTCCATTCAATCTCCGCCATCACGATCTCTTCGCGATCGCTGCTCGCCTGCGCGATGATTTCCCCGCCCGGCGCGACGACGAAACTCTGTCCCCAAAACTCGATCCCGTCTCCGCCGGCCGGTGCTTCGTGGCCGATGCGATTGACCGCGGCCACGTAACAGCCATTCGCGATCGCGTGACCGCGCTGCATCGTTTCCCAGGCCGAATATTGCGCCGCGCCAAATTTTTTCTTCTCGCGCGGATGCCAACCGATCGCGGTCGGATAAAAGAGAATCTGCGCGCCGCGAAGCGCGGTCAGTCGCGCGGCTTCCGGATACCATTGGTCCCAGCAGATGCAGACGCCGATTTTTCCGCGCGCGGTCGGCCAGGCCTGGAAACCAAGATCGCCGGGTGCGAAGTAAAACTTCTCGTAGTAGGACGGGTCGTCAGGAATATGCATCTTGCGATATTTCCCGAGGTATTGCCCGTCGGCGTCGATGATCGCCGCGGTATTGTGATAAACGCCCGCCGCGCGTTTCTCGAACAGCGACGCGACGATGACGACGCCCGTTTCGCGCGCGACCGTTTCCAATTCAATCGTCGATGGCCCCGGGATTTCTTCGGCCAGGGCAAAGTTAGCGTGGTCTTCCGACTGGCAAAAATATTGCGAGCGAAAGAGCTCCGGCAGGCAAACGATCTGCGCGCCTTCTTTCGCTGCATCGCGAATGCGCGCGATTGCGTTCGCCATGTTTGCAGCCGGATCGGTCCCGCACTGCATTTGGATCAGGGCGATCTTTGTTTTCGAACCGTTAGCCATTTCCGAGTGTGAATGGTGATCGGTGAATGGAATCGATTCACCTATTACCATTCACTGATCACGCCTCCCTACTTCACCGAATCAGCCGGAACGATCTTGATGCTCTCCACATTCATCCGCTTTTCCGGCCGATCGCCCGGGAGCGTTTTGGTCGTGGCGATTTTCTCCAGCACGTCGTCGCCTTTGATCAGTTTGCCGAAGGCGGTGTATTGGCCGTCGAGAAATTTCGGTGCACCGTGACAAATGAAAAACTGGCTGCCGGCCGAATTTACGTCCTGCGATCGCGCCATCGAAAGCACGCCGCGCTCATGCGATTTTTTGCTAAACTCCGCATCGATTTTGTAGCCGGGATCGCCGGTGCCCCAGCGCGATTGCTTGCTCTCGTCCTTGGTCAGCGGGTCGCCGCCCTGGATCATGAATCCTTTGATCACGCGATGAAAAGCAGTCCCATCGTAGAAACCGGATTTCGCCAGCTTCTTGAAATTCTCGACCGTTTTCGGAGCCACGTCCGGCCAGAACTCGGCCACCATTTCTCCTTCGCTGGTCTTGATCACTGCGACTTCTTTCTTGTTCGTGTCATTCATGGCGGCGGTCTCTTTCTTCTCTTCTTTTTTCTCCTCGCTGCGCACGGGCGTGGCGACGATCGCCAATCCCATCAAGCAACAAAGCAATGTCAGTTTCATCTTCGACCAGTGGCATGGATGCCCGGCGCTGTCACGCGTCAAAGTAGCGTGCGCTATTTCTGGTGATACTCCTGGAGCGTCTTCACGTGCAGCTTGCTTCGCTGCAAGGAGCGAATCCCGTTCGCGCTGGCCTGCGCGGCCCGGATCGTGGTCATGATCGGAATCTTTTGCGCGAGCGAGGTATTGCGGATCAGGACCTCGTGTTCGCGCGGAACTTTCCCGCTCGGCGTGTTGATAATAAAATGGACGTCGCCGTTTTTCACCCGGTCCAACACATCCGGACGCCCGGTCCCGATCTTGAATACCTCCGCGACCGGAACTCCGGCTTCCTTCAGTGTCCTGGCCGTACCGGTCGTGGCGATAATGCCGAAGCCGAGGCTCACAAAATCGCGCGCGACGGGAATGATGCCGCCCTTGTCGCTGTCTTTTACGCTGATGAAAACGTTACCTTCCTTTGGCAACGGCGGCGGCGCGGCCATTTGCGACTTCGCGTAGGCCAGCCCGAGATCGCTGTCGATTCCCATCACTTCACCGGTCGATTTCATTTCCGGCCCGAGCGCGATGTCGGTTCCCTGGTAGCGCAGAAATGGGAAGACCGCTTCCTTCACCGAAAAATGTTTCGGGACGATTTCCTCGGTGAAGCCAAGTTCCAACAACGTTTTGCCCGTCATGACTTTCGCGGCCAGTTTCGCAAGGGGAACGCCAATCGCTTTGCTCACGAACGGCACGGTGCGCGACGCGCGCGGATTCACTTCGAGCACATAAACATCTTCGCCTTTCACCGCGAACTGCACGTTCATCAGCCCGCGCACTTTCAGCTCGCGCGCCATCGCTTTCGTCGCGGTGCGGATCTCGTTCAGGACCTTGTCCGGCAATGAGAAGGTCGGGATCACGCAGGCGCTGTCGCCGCTGTGGATGCCGGCCTGTTCGATGTGTTCCATGATCGCGCCGATCACGCTCGTCTCGCCGTCGGCAATGCAATCGACATCGACTTCGATCGCGTCCTCCAGAAAACGATCCACCAGCACGGGGCGATCGGAGCTGACTTCGATCGCGTTCTGCATGTAACGGCGGAGATCGTCGGCATTATAAACGAGCTCCATCGCCCGCCCACCTAAAACGAAAGATGGCCTAACGAGAACTGGGTAACCGATCCGGCTTGCGATCGCGACCGCTTCGTCGGCGCTGACCGCGGAACCGCTCGGGGTCTGGCGCAGGCCAAGCCTGTCCAGCATCGCCGCGAAAAGTTTCCGGTCCTCCGCCATCTCGATGCTTTCCGGCTGGGTGCCGATGATCGGAACGCCCGCGGCCTGCAATCCCTCCGCGAGATTGAGCGGCGTCTGTCCGCCGAATTGGACGATAACACCTTCGGGAAGTTCCTGTTCGTAGATATTGAGAACGTCTTCGAGTGTGAGCGGCTCGAAGTAGAGTTTGTCGCTCGTGTCGTAATCGGTCGAAACCGTTTCCGGATTCGAATTGACCATGATGGTTTCGAAACCGATTTCGCGCAGGGCGAAGGCCGCGTGCACGCAACAATAATCGAATTCGATGCCCTGACCGATGCGGTTCGGTCCGCCGCCGAGGATCATGATTTTTGGCTTGTCGGTCCGGCGCATCTCATTCTCGGTGCCGTAGGTCGAATAGTAATAGGGCGTGAAGGCTTCGAACTCCGCGGCGCAGGTGTCGACCAGGCGGTAGGTGGGAACGACGCCGGCGGCTTTCCGCTTCGCGCGAATCTCCGCCTCCGAAACACCTTGCGCGACCGCGAGTTGCCGGTCCGAAAACCCGAGTTTCTTCAGCCGGCGGAAATCCTTGTTCCGAAGCTCTTGCGCTTCCTCCACGATTTGCCGCACGTTGTGCAGAAACCAGCGATCGATTTTCGTCAGCTCGAAGATCTCGTCCATGCTCATCCCGTCCTGGAACGCCTGCGCGAGATGAAAAATCCGCTCCGCATTGGGGACCGCGAGCTTTAGGCGCAAGGTCTCGGGATCGACGCGCTTTTCGTTGCCGTCGCCGCATAAACCGAAGCGCTTGATCTCGAGCGAACGTAATGCTTTCTGGAGCGCTTCCTTGAAGGTCCGGCCGATCGCCATCGCTTCGCCGACGCTTTTCATTTGCGTCGTGAGCGTGGGATCGGCCTGCGGAAATTTCTCGAAAGTGAACCGCGGAATTTTGACTACGCAATAGTCGATCGTCGGCTCGAAACTCGCCGGCGTTTCGCGGGTGATGTCGTTTCGGATTTCGTCGAGGGTGTAGCCGACGGCGAGCTTGGCCGCGATTTTCGCGATGGGAAATCCGGTCGCTTTCGAGGCGAGCGCGGAAGAGCGCGACACGCGCGGGTTCATCTCGATCACAACCATCCGGCCGTTCTTCGGGTTGACGGCAAACTGGATGTTCGAGCCGCCGGTTTCGACGCCGATCTCGCGGATGACCTCGAACGACGCGTCCCGCATCATTTGAAATTCCCGGTCGGACAATGTTTGGGCGGGCGCCACCGTGATCGAGTCGCCGGTGTGCACGCCCATCGGATCGAAATTCTCGATCGAACAAATGACGACGCAGTTGTCCGCGCAATCGCGCATCACTTCCATCTCAAATTCCTTCCAGCCGACGAGCGATTCTTCGATCAACACTTCGGTCACGGGCGAGAGCGCGAGCCCGCGCTCGACGATTTCCTCTAGCTCCTCGCGATTGTAGGCGATGCCGCCGCCGGACCCCCCCAGGGTAAACGCCGGACGAATGATGAGTGGGAACTTCTCGATCTCTTCCGCGACGCGGGTGGCGTCCGCGATGGAATGCGCGATGCCGGAACGGGGGACATCGAGACCGATGCGTTGCATCGCCTCCTTGAAAAGCTGGCGGTCCTCGCCTTTCGCGATGGCCTCGGCGTTGGCGCCGATCAGTTTTACGTTGTGCCGCGCGAGGGCGCCGTTGCGATTCAATTCCATCGCCACGTTCAAGGCTGTCTGGCCGCCCATCGTCGGCAGGATCGCGTCCGGTTTTTCGCGCGCGAGAATCGCTTCGACCACTTCCGGCGTGATCGGCTCAATGTAAGTGCGATCGGCGAACTCCGGATCGGTCATGATCGTGGCCGGGTTCGAATTCACGAGCACGACAACATAGCCCTCCTCGCGCAACGCCTTGCACGCCTGCACTCCCGAATAATCGAACTCACAGCCCTGCCCGATGACGATGGGGCCGGAGCCGATCAGGAGGATTTTCTTGAGGTCGTTATTGCGAGGCATGCGTGGCGGCACAAGCATCCGGCCTGTGTTTTTGCTGGGCAGGATGCTACACAGACCCGAGGCCCATGCCATATTTGATTACGCCACTTCCGCCATGCGCTGGCGATCGAGATAAACTTTGCAGATGCCTTTGATCCGCGTGAGCACGTAATAGATGGTCTGGCTGCGCACGCGCACCAGCTCCGCGCCCACGATGCGGGTCACGAAATCGCTGGGCAATTCGAGAACTTCCTCCGGAGTCCGGCCATCGAGGCCCTTGCACAAAATCGCGGTCATGGCGCGAGTGAGCGTCTGCACTTCAGGCCCGAGCGTCATCCGGAAATGCGCTTTGCCTTCGTCATCCACCTGGAGATAAACGCCGACGGTGTCCGCGCATTCTTCGTCTTTGCGGACATCCTCGAGCACGAATTTCTCACCGGCGCGCGGCTCCTGTTTCTTCGCGTTGTCCGCGTAGGAGACGAGCGTTTCGCGCCGTTCGATCTCCGGCAACGATTCGAAGAGCTGAATGATTTTCTCGAGCTTCGGCGGATACATGTTTCAACTCCTGCTCATGATCCTGATCCTACTCTTGATCTCCTCCCTGGCCGCAAATTTGATCAGGAGCAAGATCATGATCAAGAGCAGGAGTTTCGATCAAACGCCTTTCTCGATCGGCGCGCCGACCTTATTGCCCCACTCGGTCCATGAGCCATCGTAGTTCCGGACGTTCTCGAGGCCGAGCAGATAGGTGAGCACGAACCAGGTGTGGCTCGAGCGTTCGCCGATGCGGCAATAAACCACCGTATCGGTTCCCGGTTTTAGTCCGCATTGGTCGAAATAAATTTTCGCCAGGTCCGCCGCCGGCTTGAAGGTGCTGTCGTCGTTCGTAGCCGTTTTCCAAGGCATGCTTTTGGCGCCGGGAATATGGCCGCCGCGCAAGACCCCTTCCTGCGGGTACTCCGCCATGTGAGTGATCTCGCCTTTGAATTCGCCGGGCGAACGCACATCGATGAGCGGCTTGCTCGCTTTGCTTTGGGCCAGCGCTTCATCGGCGAAAGCGCGAATCTCTTTGTCGAAGCGCTTCTTCGGCACCGGATAATTCGTCGCTGGATATTTCGGCACTTCGCGCGTCATCGGCCGGCCGTCGGCTTTCCATTTGTCGCGGCCGCCATTCAAGATTTTCACTTTCTCATGGCCGTAGAGACGAAAAGCCCAGAGGGCGTAGCAGGCCCACCAGTTGGCTTTGTCGCCATAGAAAACGCAGGTGGTCTCCGGCGTGATCCCGTTGCGGCTGCAAAGCTCGGAAAATTTATCCGGCGAAATGTAGTCGCGGATCACCTGGTCTTGCAGGTCCGAGCGCCAATCGATGTGGACGGCGCCGGGGATGTGGCCGGTATCGTAGAGCAGGATGTCTTCGTTCGACTCGATGATGCGAACTCCCTCGTCGTTGAGATGTTTTTCCATCCAATCCGCCTCGACGAGCGCTTCGGGGTGCGCGTATTGCGTTGGGGACGTTGTCATAGTGACGAAACTTCCGCCTCATCCGCCCGGTCGCAACCGATTTGAATACGAGGCCGCCCCCGCTCACTCGCCGTCGAGCGATCTGACCGGAAACTTGCGATGCAATTCCGAGGCGGCGTTGTTATTGAGTCAGCCTCGCGATTCCCTATACTTTTCGCCCTGATGCGCATTCTGCTGATCGAAGACAAGAAAAAGACCGCGGCTTTTCTGGCCAAGGGTCTGCGCGAAGACGGCTTCACCGTGGACATCGCGAACGACGGCGAAGCCGGCCTGAATCTCGCGCGCTCGACCCGGCACGATCTCCTCATTGTTGATGTAATGCTCCCGAAAAAAGATGGCTGGGCCGTCGTGGCCGAGCTGCGCGGCGGGGGAATGCGAACACCGATCCTTTTTCTGACCGCCCGCGATAGCGTGCGCGACCGGGTGAAAGGCCTCGAGCTGGGCGCCGACGATTACCTGGTCAAGCCGTTCGCGTTTTCTGAGTTGATCGCGCGCGTCCGCTCGCTCCTGCGGCGTTCGCCGGCACAGCATCCGGACCGGTTGCGCATCGACGACCTGGAAATCGATACGCGGCGACATAAGGCGACCCGTTCGGGGACCGCGCTCAACCTCACCGCGAAAGAATTTCTTCTGCTCGCTCAACTCGTTAGGCGCGCGGGTGAAGTGGTGACAAGGTCCGAAATCGCCGAGCACGTTTGGGACATTAATTTCGCGACCAACACCAACGTCGTCGACGTGATGGTGCGGCGTTTGCGCGCGAAGGTGGACGATCCGTTCAAGAACAAGCTCATTCAAACGGTTCGCGGCGCCGGCTATGTCCTCAAAGGCAAGTAACCCGCGTTCGATCGCGGCGCGATTCGTCCTGCTCTTCACCCTGGCCGCCGCCCTCCTCCTCGGCTGCGGCCTGGGAGTCATGTATTGGATCGTCGTTCGCCACGCCTTCGAAGAAGATAATGCCGTCCTGGCCGACAAACTTTTTGCCTTGCGTGCCGACTTGCGGACAGCGGGCGGACCTAAAGTTCTGGCGGAGGAATTAAGAACACTCCACACCGGTGAGCGGGTCGCCTACTGGGTGCGGGTCCTCGATTCGCGCGGCGCCACGATGGCGGAGACGCCGGAAATGAATGCGCTCCTCCCGTCTTCGATTTTTCCAACGGCGCAGCGCCTAAATGCGTCGCCGCAGCCAAAAGATTTTCGCGCCGCGGGCCGGTTGTTTTCAGTCGTCTCGATCAGCGAGGATGCCGGCGGTCAGACGTTCACGTTCGAGGTGGCGCAGGATCGCTCGGACGACGACCACTTTATGAAAGAACTCGCCGCACTGCTCGCGGCGGTGCTGGCTTTCGGCGCTCTCGCCTCGGCCGGAATTGCTTTCACCGTTACGAAAACCGGTTTGCAGCCGCTCGGTGAGATGACCCGTTCGTTAAAGCGCGTGGGACCGAAGCGTCTGCATGAGCGGCTCGACCCGGAGGGCTGGCCGCTAGAGTTGCGACCGCTCGCCATCGCCTTCGATGAAATGCTCGACCGGCTCGAAGATTCCTTCACGCGCCTCTCACAATTCTCCGCCGATCTGGCCCACGAACTCCGCACTCCCATCGCCAATATCCTGGGCGAAGGGGAAGTCGCTCTGACGCGTCCGCGCGCGCCCGAGGAATATCGCGAAGTGATCGAATCGGCCGTGGCGGAATGCCAGCGGCTCAACCACATCGTCGATAATCTCCTCTTCCTGGCCCGCGCGGAAGCCGCGGAGGGCCATGCTCAATGCACACTCTTCGACGGACCCGCGGCCGTGCAAAAAATCGCCACGTTCTACGAACACGTCGCGGAGGAACAGAATCTGACCCTAAGTTGCCGCGGCGAAGGAAAAATTTTTGCGGACCCGATGCTGTTCGGCCGGGCCTTAAGCAATCTGGTGGAAAACGCCTTGCACCATACTCCGGCGGGCGGAACGATTTTGATTTCGATCGCGAACCATGGGACGCAGTCGGAAGTTTCCGTCAAGGATACCGGCAGTGGAATCGCGCCGGAGCATCTTCCCCGGGTATTCGATCGTTTCTACCGCGCCGATTCATCGCGCAGCTCAGACGGTTCCGGCTTGGGTCTCGCCCTGGTAAAATCGATCACCGAACTTCATGGCGGGTCGGCGACGATCGAAAGCACGGTCGGTACCGGCACAATTGTTACGATCACCTTCCCGGATGATCCCGGTGCTCGTGCCGCGTGAGGACCGTTATCGCCGCAGCGCGGCGATCTTATTCATCCGCTTGCGGACTTCGGAAAGTGAGATCGTGGTCTCATTTTTCCGGCGCGCGAAAGTGGCGAGGTCCTGTAATTCGTCGAGCAGATCTTCGTATTCCTCGAGGAGCAGGATCACCGGTTTCGGTTTCGCTATCTTGGCGATCTTCTCTTCGTCGACTTGAGGATTCGGACTGTTCATGGAGACTTTGCGGTGCGGACGAGGAGGTTTGGCTGCCCGCGCTGGTGCACCTTAGCCCATCCCGGTCCTTTAGCGAATGGGGAGCGGCCTGCGCGCCGCGACTCTCCTTGTTTCAATCCTCCGCCGATTCCGGAACCGCCGCCTCCGCGGCCTGAAAACCGATCTTGGAATGCGTGCCGTCGCAAAACGGTTTGGTGCTCGACGCGCCGCAGCGGCAGAGCGCGACCCGATTCTTCGCCGGATGCACCTTCCCGTCCGCGCTTACTAATTCCGCCGGTCCCGTCACGATGTAGGGGCCGTTCTTGATGATCTCGATTGTTACCTCAGCCATAAGGGAACGAACCTAATCCGCATTGGCGTTGTGCACGATCTTCGAATTTGCTAATCCACCTCTCTCGATCGCGGCTCCAGCCCATAAATGAAATTCCCTCTTCCCGGCCTGCTCGGCCTCATCTACGTCGCGTCTGAAATATTGCTTTCGATCACGAAACACGCACGCACCACCGGGAAATCGCGCGACGCCCAGTCCTGGCGACTCCTCTGGATCGTCATTACCCTCAGTGTCTTCGTCGGGATATTTGTCGCGCAAAATTTTCGGGGCGCGGCTCTGCCGGACCACCAATTTTTTACGACTACCGGCGTGATCGTTTTCGTTTTCGGTCTCCTTTTCCGCATTTACGCGATCGTGCGGCTGGGCCGCTTCTTTACCGTCAACGTGGCGATTGCGCCCGATCATCAACTCGTCGACGCCGGTCCCTACCGGTTGATCCGGCATCCTTCCTACACCGGATCGTTGGTTGCCTTCTTCGGCCTCGCTCTCACTCTGGGAAACTGGCTCAGCCTGCTGGTCATGATGCTCCCGATCTTCGCCGTCTTCGTTTATCGGATGAACGTCGAGGAACGCGCCCTGATCGATGGCCTCGGCGAAAACTACCGCTCCTATATCACCCGGACGAAGCGCCTGGTGCCCTTCGTTTATTAGCCTACTTCTTCGCCGCCATCTCGAGTTGAGCGAAGAGGAAGGCGTATTGGTCGGCGGCCTGTTTGATCCGCTCGCTCAACGCCGTGCCGATCCCGTGCCCGGCGCTGGAGCTCGTGCGCAACAGAACCGGTTTGCCTGATTTGTTCGCGGCTTCGAGGCGCGCGATCATCTTGCGTGAATGATAGGGCGCCACCCGCCCGTCGTTCGCGCCAGTCAGCATCAGGATCGACGGATACTTCGTTCCATCGACCACGTGATGATAGGGCGAGTAAGCGTAGAGCGCCTTGAACTGCTCCGGATCTTTCACCGTCCCGAATTCGGTCACGTTAAACGCGCCGTTCGGCGCCAGCTCCACCCGCAGCATGTCGTAAATGCCAACCGCGGACACGACCGCGCGCATTAGCTCGGGATGCTGCGTGATCATCGCACCCATGAGCAGGCCGCCGTTGCTGCCGCCGAGCATCGAGAGCTTCTCCGTTCGCGTCCATTCTTGTTTGATCAGGTAATCCGCCGCGGCCGCGAAATCGTCGAACACAGTTTGTTTCTTCGCGAGGTTCCCGGCCTTGTGCCATTCCTCGCCGAACTCGCCGCCGCCGCGAATATTCGCCACGACATAGACGCCGCCGCGATCGAACCAGAGCCGGCGGGTGAACTCGAACCCCGGCGTCATGCTAACGCCGTAACCGCCGTAGCCGTAAAGCAGCGTCGGGTTCTGGCCGTCGAGCTTCGTGCCTTTCTTGCGAATGATGTTGAGCGGAATCTTCGTGCCGTCTTTCGCGGTTGCGTTCTCGCGCGTCACCTCGATATCCGCAAACGAAACCGGCGATGTATTTACGAGCGCCGTCTTCACCGGCTCGGCTTTGCCCGCGACCAGATGGAACCAGCCGGCGGGCTCCGTGTAACTCACATCGCGAAAGAGCAGTGAATTATCTTCAAGCGCCACCATCTCCGACACGGTCGATATCTTCGGAATCGGAACCATCGCCTCGCCTTTGCCGTCCAACCCGAAACGCCGCACCTGCGACGGCCCGCCCAGCAGATCGCCGACATAGAGCGCATCCGCCGTCGGCTCTAGACGATTGATGACCGCGTCGCCTGCCGGCACAATCATCACCGCCTTCGCCAGCTCCGGAGTGTCGAGCGGCAGGCGCAAAACTTTTCCGCGCGGCGCATTTTCTCGCGAAAGGAGATAGAGCGCGTTATCGCGGCCGAGCCGCGCCGCTTTCACCTGATCGCTGAACTGCGTGATCTGCCTCCAGCTCCCGTCCGGCCCGAGCAAATAATGCGCGTAATCGCCGCCGTCGCCGTTCTCGACCTTCGCGAGAATGTATTTCCCGTCGCGCGACGCTTCCAATTGCACCTCCGCGATCCGCGGGAACTCCTTCCCGATCGCATACGTGTCCTCGGTATCCGCCGTGCCGAGCTTATGAAAATAAACCTGTTGATAAAAATTCAGGTCGGCGTCCGGCCGCTCGCCCTTGCGCGGATAGCGCGTGTAATAAACACCGGTGCCCTCGCCATTCCACGCCGCGCTGCCGGCGGCCGTCGGATATTGCACGTGCGCGATCGTGTCCGGCAACGCCTTGCCCGTCGCCGTTTCGTAAAAATGAAGCGTGCCGTCCTCGCTCCCGCCCTGCGATATCGAGACCGCCACAAACTTCCCGTCGCGCGACGGCACGGACCAATCGATCGCCGTCGTGCCTTTCGCATCGAGCGCGTTCGGATCGAGCAACACCTTCTCCGATTTCAGATCGTCGGCCGAAGCCAGCGTCACCAGCATTGGTTGCTGCTTCGGCGGCTGGAATTTTTCCGCGAACAAAATTCCGGGGCGCGAGATGAGTCCGGAATAACTCGGCGAGGTCTTCGCATACCAGTCGGTCAATTGCTTCTCGATCGCCGCGCGGTCCGGCAATTTGTCGAGATAGGCGCGCGTCTTCTGGTTCTCCGACTCCGACCACGCCTTCACCTTGGGGTCGTCATCTTTCTCAAGCCATTGGTAATCGTCCTGGACCTTGACGCCCTGATATTCATCCGAGACCGGCTTCTTCGGCGTGGGCGAATTTGGTTCTGCCGCGGAGAGAGACGAGAGCGCTGCGATCGCGCCGATCAGAAACAGGAACCGATTCGTTTTCATGTGGGCTAAGAACGGGCCGACGCGCATCGCGCGCAACTGCCAAGCGATCCCGCGAAATTCAGAGTGTAATTGCCTCCATCTTCACCGATCGATACTTTGTCCTTCGTGCAACGCGCTCTTGGCATCTTTGTCGCCGGTATCGTCCTGGGCATGCTGATTGTTTACGCCTTAACGCCAGCCGCCCGGAAAGATAACAGCGTCGCTGTTCCGAACTCATCGGTGCCGGGCAATAATTCCAAAGTCAGCGGTAATGAACCTTCCGCGCCGAAATTGACCGCCGAAGGCGAGAAGATCATTCTCGGCAACATCGCCACGGTTCCGTTTCAGGAGCTTTACGCCGTCCTCTCGGTTCGTTCGCCGGAGGAGATGACGCTGTTGGCGCAGCAACTCAACGAGTTGCCGCCGGGCCGCGAAACCAAAGCGAAGATCAACACCTTCTTCAAGGCGTGGGCGCAATTGGATGCGAAAGCCGCTCTGGCCGCTGCGGTTTCTTTGAAAACGGTGGAGGCAAAGAGCACCGCCATCGGCGCCGTGCTGGGCGGAGCGGACGCCGCCACCTCGGGGTCGCTCGCCACAGTCATCAATAAATTACCGGCAGACGCGATCTCTCCGACGCAGAAGACAAGATTTCTCAACACCGCCTTGAGCAAATGGAGTGAGATCGATCCGGTGGCCGCCGCGAAATTTCTGGATTCAATTCCATCCAGTGGCGGAGGATTTTTCGGCTCCCGAATAACCATCGCGCAAAACTGGGCTTCAACTGATCCCGCGGCCGCTCTGGCCTGGGTCCAGGGGCAGGGCGACACGCAGGATGCAAAATTCGCGATGTCGGGAGTGATCAGCGGCTGGTGGGAAAATGATCCGCGCGCGGCCGAGGCCTACGTCGCATCGCATTTGGACAGCATCGGAATGGACGCCGTGATGAGAATAACGACGCAGCTTTTCCAGCGTGATCCGCAAGGCGCAAAAGATTGGGCCAGCCGCTTATCCACGCCCGAAGCTCGCCGGAGCGCCGACACCTACATCGCCATGCAAATGGCCGACGTCGATCCCAAGGGAGCGAGCGAATGGGCCGCTACTCTTGCCGATGACGTCCGCAGCCGGGCCTTGAGCGGAGCAATTTCTAAGTGGAGCCGGAACGATGCTCGAGCCGTCGAACAATGGATCAATAATCTCAACGGCACCGTGCGCGATGAAGCGATCACGGCCTACAGCTCCACCATGGCCTACAACAATCCCGCCGCCGGACTCAACTGGGCCACGACTGTTTCCGACGCCACAGCCCGGACCGCGGCGGTCGAGAGAATCGTGGGCGGTTGGATGCGGCGCAGTCCCAACGACGCCAAAGCCTGGATTCAGAGCAGCACGCTGACCGAACCGGAAAAAGCGAAGCTGCTGTCTTTACCCGTTCGAAGATAGCGGCACACACAGCTCCACTTCCCTGTAGCGGCGGTTTGCAACCGCCGAAAACGAACGGCTGCGAACGCCGATCTGTTATCGCCGCCGCCAATGTCGTAGCACGCGATGCTCCGGCACCGCCGTCGCTTGCTCGCTCTCGGTCTCGATCAACTCGCGCCTCCGCAAATTCTCCAGCGCCGTCTGCACCGCGCTTTTCGAAAGGCCGGTCGCTTCCGCGATCGCGCGCAAACTCGCCGCCACCGGTTTCCATTTCGCGCGCGCCGCCTGTCCGTAGAGATAGAGATAAACCAGATATGCCGCCGGCTGATGATCGTGCCCGACCACGTCCCGCATCAAAACATCGAGCACGTAATCATCGACCGGAATCGTTTCACGAAATCGAGGCATGAATGAATCTGGAAGCCAGGAGACCAGGAATTAGTTCGGAAAGAATCTTTATTTCATGGCTTCCTGGTTTCCTGATTAATCATCCTAGTAGCTATACCGATAACCGGACAGCACTTTGTGCGTCGAAACGTTCTGCGGCTCTGGACGTTTCCGCGACTTCGCCCTTACGCTCGCTGCGCCATGATTAAACAAATCAAATTCGTCAGCATCCCCGTCGCCGATCAAAACCGCGCCCTCGATTTCTATACCGAGAAGCTCGGGTTCACTATCATCACCGATCAGCCGTTCGATGAGAAACAACGCTGGATCGAACTCCGCGTCCCGAAAGCCGAGACGCGCGTCGTCCTCTTCACTGCCGAAGGCGAAGAAAAGCGGATCGGTTCCATGATGCCGATGTCATACGCGTGCGACGACATCAACGCGACCCATAAAGAATTGAGCAAACGCGGCGTCGAGTTCGAAGGCCCGCCCCAGAAGCAGCCTTGGGGCAGCTACGCCATGTTCAAAGACAGCGAAGGCAATCGCTTCGTGCTCTCGGAGGACAAGTAGGGGCGGTTCACGCTCCGCCGCCGAAGCGCTTTGGCGCGCAGGAGGCCGCAACCGCCCGGTGAATGCGGAAGTTTGTCGGAAGCGCTGTAGCAACGCCGCTCCGTCGGCGTACGAACGCTTGACCTGCCAACAGCCGCCCTAACGGCGACAGAGCGCCGTCGCTACAGCTACTGAAACGCTCGGCCGTACTGCGCCGGCACCGCCACCTTTTGGTGCAGCGGACGCGCTGCATTCAGCGGCCAATAGGGATGCCGCAAAAACTCCCGCGCCATCAGCACCACATCGGCCTCACCCATTCGCACAATCTGGTCGGCCTGCTCCGGCGCCGTGATCATTCCTACCGCGCCTGTCCTGATCTCCGCTTCCGCGCGCACCTTCGCCGCGAACGGCACCTGATAACCCGAGCCGACCGGGATCTTCGCATCCGGCACATTACCGCCGCTCGAGCAATCGATCAGATCAACGCCGAGCGGTCCGAGCTTCTTCGCCAGCGCGACGGAATCTTCCGCCGTCCAGCCGCCCTCCACCCAATCCGTCGCCGAGATGCGGACGAAGAGCGGATACTTTTCCGGCCACACTTTCCGAATTTCCTCCGTCACGTGGCAGAGCAGCCGCGTTCGATTCTCAAACGAGCCGCCATATTCATCCGTGCGCTGGTTGCTTAACGGCGAGGCAAAAGAATGCAGCAAATAACCGTGCGCCGCGTGGATCTCGACCACCTTCGCTCCCGCCGCGAGCGCGCGTCCCGCCGCCTCGCCGAAAGCGCGAATCACTTTGTCGATCCCCGCGCGATCCAGCGCCTGCGGCACCTGATAACCCTGATCAAACGCCAGAGCGCTCGGCGCAACAATCGGATTCCACCCGCCCTCCGCCGGACTTAGCGGTGCGTGACCTTTCCACGGCGCGCTCGTACTCGCCTTGCGTCCCGCATGCGCCAATTGCATCCCGGCGACCGCGCCCTGCGCTTCGATGAAATGGAAAATGCGAGATAACATTTCGACCTGCTCGTCCTTCCAAATCCCGAGATCATCCGGGCTGATTCGCCCATCTTCGGTGACCGCCGACGCCTCGGTGAAAACGAGCGCCGCCCCGCCGACCGCGCGGCTGCCGAGATGGACCAGGTGCCAGTCATGCGCGAAGCCATCGACGCTGGAATACTGGCACATTGGCGAGACCACGATGCGATTGCGCAACTCCACTTCGCGCAATCGCAGCGGAGTAAATAGATGAGCACCGTCGTGTATAAGCATGCCGAAGAATCGCACAGTTTCCCCCTTTAGGTCGCCTGGATGTCAGCCGGTGTCGCGACGCCGCTCTGTCGGCGTG
>QHBM01000159.1:460-19392 GCA_003244145.1 Chthoniobacterales bacterium | reverse complement strand
GGCGACATCGTCGCGCTCAAAGTTAGTCCATCCACGAAACGGCCCTTCGCCGTTGCCGGTCGCGCGCGCACAACAGCTTCAATAACCGCAGTCCCGTTTTGCACGAGTTGCTCCTCGGCGAACGAAAATTTTCCGACCGGAACGGCGACGTTTCCGTTCTTATCGAGCTTGAACTCAACGCGGCCCGCTTTCACTTCCTGCACCGCCTTCGCAGTGTCGTCAGTTACTGTACCCGTCTTCGGATTCGGCATCAGTCCGCGAGGACCGAGAACTTTGCCGAGCTTGCGCACTTCGGCCATGGCGCCGGGCGTCGCGATTGCGACATCGAAATCCTGAAAGCCTTCCTGACATTTTTGGATCATGTCCTTGAAGCCGACGTATTCAGCGCCGGCGTCTTTCGCCGCTTTCGCCGCCTGGCCTTCCGCGAAAACCAGCACGCGCACCAGCTTCCCACTGCCGTGCGGCAACGGACAGGTTCCGCGCACCATCTGGTCCGATTGCTTCGGATCAACCCCGAGCCGGAACGAAACCGTCACGGTTTGGTCGAACTTCGTCGGCGGCAACTTCTTCAGAGTCGAGACCGCGTCGTTCAGGTTGTAGGTTTTTGTGCGATCCACCTGCTCGGCGGCCGCGCGATAACGTTTGCTACGATTTTTTTGCATGATCTTGTGCAGTGCCAGCGAGCCCCATGCTCTCCTGCTTTGCCCATGCCGTCCTCGGCGCGGGACGTGGAAATTAGCGCCCCTTCGCTCGGTGTCAAAGCGAATTCTTTGACCCAAGGAGCGGCGGTGTCACACCGCCGACCAAACAAAAAGCGATTTAAAAATCGCCGCTCTAAATGAATTCTGATCGCCTCACAACCACCGGCACATCATCAATGATATACGTGAATCACGTATATCACCTCCAGCCAACGAGAGAAAAAATGCTCGAGGTAACCTGCGCGTGCCACCCTGAGCGCTGTCCCCTCCGTGTCCCGTTGTGACCTCTGTGTGAAGCGCTTCAATTTGTCTGTTGGCAAAAGCGAAAGCGACCTGCTAAACCTCGGGCATGCAACCCACAAAAATTCTACTCGTTACAGTTTTCACTGTATTAGCCGGTGCCATGACCCTCATGGCCGCGCCCATCAGCTTCAGCGAGCTCTCTCTCTGGGTTCGCGTCCACGACAACGATCGTTCGATTATCCGCGAAGTCAGCCAGCGCAAATTGGCGAAGGCACTGACGCCGCAACAGGAGGCCTCGCTCAAATCCCAAGGCGCCAGTGATTCGTTGATCCAATCGCTAAAGAGTCCCGCCGTCATCGCCTCATCCGCCGAGGTCGCCGCCAGCGAAGTAAAATCGCAGCCGCCGAAAATGCCATCGCAATCGCAGGAAACCGCGCCTGATTCAGCTCCCGATAACCTGCACATCTTTGAAGTGTCCGCCGGCCATCCGATAAATCTCAGCCAATGGGGCGGCCCCGACACCGAATTCGCCTTCAACATCTTTCGCTACGCCGGCGAGAATATCGTCGAGCCCGCTGTCATCGACACCGTTCGCACCTACACCGATGTCGCTACCTACATTGGACCAATCGGCACCGTCCAGCGCACCGCACTGCCGCATTACCGAAGCGAACGGTTCATCCCCTATCTCGGCGGCGATTTGAAAGACGATTCCTACATGATCGGCGATTACACTGCTGCCGTGTCGCACTCGAATTTCCGCGGCATTTCGATCGACCGAAAAAATCCCGTCTTCGTGAAAGGGGTTCCGTACACGCTCTACCCGATTTACGGCGTTCGCGGCATCTCGCTTTATTACATCACCAATTCGACCAATTCGGTGAAGCTCGCCGTCACCACGCCAGGGCGCTGATCCGAGTCGGCAGATTAGGGATCGCGCCCCGACAAATGGCGCCTTCGATTCCGGGGAGCGCACGCGCCCTCGCGGTCGCGAAGTTTATGGGATTGGTTCGGCGAGGGCGCTGAACTCACAGCACGCGGGGCGCGTGCGCTCCCCAAAATTATCAAATCATTTCGTGCTCGTGTTTAGTGCGATAGGTTGGTTTCGGGGCTGGCTTTGCTTCGGTCGCGGCGCGTTGTTGATTTAACGCGAGCGATTTTCGGCTTGGAAGTCGTGGCTGGTAACTGGCGAATCGTCACGATCGGCTTACATATGTTCGTGGCAGACAAGCTCTCGACTGAGAGACGCAGTTGGAACATGTCCCGCATCCGGTCGCGTGATACCAGCCCGGAACTTGCGGTGCGTCGCACCTTGTACCAGCTCGGCTATCGGTTTCGGCTGCACAGAACTGATCTGCCTGGTAACCCAGATATCGTGTTGCCGAAGTACCGGGTCGCAATTTTCGTTCACGGCTGTTTCTGGCATCAACAAAAAGGTTGCTTTGAATGTTCGAATCCCGAAACCAACCCCAGTTACTGGCGCCCGAATTATTAGCGAATGTCAAACGCGATCATAAGGATCGCCGATCGCCTAAACGATTCAACCGTTTCGGTTGATGATCGGCGCTTTGTCCAAGAAGTCGCGCATTAGCGATTCAATTCGACTGTCGGCAAACGTTTGGCAATCCTTGTAAAGAACCGCAAGATAATACGGAAGATGTTCCTTCAGGTATGGCAGCACCCGCTCGAAGTCGAGATACATTGCACGAAAGCGAGTGATCCGTTGTGCATTCTGCCGTAATTCAACCTTTCTATGGTCTGGCTCGGGCCACATTCTTTTCCAGTAAGCGCAGGTCTTGCACGGTTGATCGCAGCGAGTTCCATCGTGAGACAGAAAAGATTCCCATCCAGTTTCTGCAAGCGAAAGCACCCGAAGCGAATCATCGCGCCGCTTTTCGCTATTACACGGTTTGCAGGCGAGCAGGACGTTGCCCGGAACATGAAGACCGGCCCGGAGCCGATTCATACCGTCGGGATGCTCGACAATTACGTTAGCTTTAGTTAGGACCGTGCGGCAGTAAGGACACCGAGCTGAAAAGACCTCTTTGACTTCGGCGAGATAAGCTTCGTCTTCGATTTTCAGCTTCCATGATTCGCAAAGTTTGCGGCTCAACGAATGCAAAAACATGCTGACCAGCTTGTTGGCTACGTCGGACTTGGCGCGTCTCGTCGCAGTCCTTAATTGCCAACCTGGATCGAATTCCTCGACGTCGATCATACATCCACGCCGAAGAGCCACGCGACTTTAACGTTAAGCGCCTTTGCGAGAGCCTTTACTTCGTAGTCGTAAACCCTCCGGTGCCCGTTTTCGATCTTTGCGACTGCGGCCCGGTCGAGTTGAACACCAACGGCAGCAAGTTTGCCCGACAATGCATCCTGCGTAAGAGGCGGACTGAATCGTTTCCGGGCTTCGCCGACTCGCACTCCGACAGCATTCTTCGCTCTTGTTGGCTTTCGCACCTTGACAACGTAGCGATTCGCCGGCTACAGAGTGTTCTAGAATGGAACACTCCCGAGAATTGTCTCACCGCGGGATAAAACTCGGTCGATGAGCAGCCAGTGGATTTGGAAAGGCGAAGCAAATCGCCCTCTTGCGATCTATCGTCCTTGCGACTGCGGGTGTGATTGCCGAGAGGGCATACTCGGCGTCGCGTACGTCTCGGCTTCGGATAACGATGGTAACGGCTTCACGATCTGGATCGAAGATGAATGGGTCTATAAGCGATTCAAATTTGCCCTTAATGGGTCAAAGCGTATGTCGAAGCGCGCGCGCGCAAGCTGATCCTCGACTTTCTGCTTAGGAATGTTGGTCGGATAGTTGAAGGCCGCGAATTGCGCGATGCGGAAAAGGAATTACCGAGTGGGCGCGTCGGGTCAGAGAATTGCGAGATGAGTTTGGCTATCAGACCCAATCCCACAAAGATTCCAACGAGCTGAAGCCGGCCAGTACAGACTAAGCTCTTCAAAGCGCCTGCCCGCCTTCAGCGCAACATCTCGAAAGAGACGCGCGCGTTCGTGCTCGAGCGGAATGGCTATACTTGTCAAATGTGCGGCCTAGCCGCAGGGGATGGGGATCCCTTTTTCCCTGCGAGGACGGTCCGTCTAACGATGGGGCACATCAAAGACAAATCTAAGGGTGGAACAGATGAAGCCGACAATCTGCGTGCGATCTGCACAAATTGTAACGAAGGCTTGCAGAACGCCGCCCTACCTAAACCCGATCGCATCTGGCTGCTTTCGCAGGTTCGCCGCTCCACCGTGTCGGATCAGCGGGTCCTACTCGACTGGCTCAAAGGCAAATTCAAGACTTAGCGGACACATCACAGGCGGAGGTGCATTCACGATGAAAGCCCCGCTCGGTCTCCGCCTCTTCGCTGACTCGCCCCGCATCATCGAACGCGAAAAGCTCAGCGTCTTTAACGACCCGCTTCTGGAAACAAAACGATTCGCTCCCAGTCGGATCAGCCGAGACCGGCGATGGCTGTCCCAACAAAGCGCAGAGATCGTTGAAGTGCTCCTGATAAGCCGAAGTTTCCTTCCCAGAAAACTTCGCCCACTTCTTTTTGAATTCAGCCCATGTCATCAGCGCGATCTATCTAGGAGGCGGGGATAATCTCGCGCAAGTCTAGCGACAAAGAAATGCCGAATGAGTCTCGACTGTCTTTGCTTCGGTCGTAGCGCGTTCCTGATTTAACGCGAGCAACTGTTCAAAGATCTCTTCGTCGCCGAAATCAGCTCCGACAAATCATTGAAGAAAGTAAACCTCGACCACGCCAATGCCGGTACCCTCCGGCTTGCCCCGGACTTGCGCGGTGTATTGTCCGGGCGGGATCGTCTGGACCAGGGCCGCCTCCTTGCTATTGGTCGGTTGCAGTCCGGTAGCCTCCAGCTCCGCCTTTTGATCCGTCATCCAGTCGTCATTTTCCCGAACGATGGCGCCGTTCACGTCCCGCAATTGAAGAGTTGTATCTGGCAGGGCGTTAGTGATACCGAAGGCAATCAACGAAGGACCTATCGCGCGAATCACGACTCTGACCGATCCGTTCTGCACAATAAACCCGGCTGTCAGCAGTCCGTCACCCGGCTGCACCAAACCTCTCGTCCCCACGTTGGCAAGCCTGGCCGGCGACGCGCCGCTGATATCGAAGGCGTCGACCAGACCAGTCCCAACAGTGTTACCCGAGCCCCGCACCACCGCCGTGTATTGGCCGGGGGCAAGGTTGGCAACAATCGCGGACTCCAGGTCTTTGGTCGGCGCGAGCCCACTCGCGTTCAGCTCCGCGAACTGATCGCCGGTGATGAGACCTCCGATCTGAGTGGTTTTCCAATCATCATTCGAAGCGACCTTCACATTACTCTCATCAAAGATGTCCAAGGTCGGATTCGCCAGGAAATCAGTGATCCCAAAGCCCTGCAGGAACGGGCCGAGCGCACGGACAATAATCTTCTTCGTCGAGCCCGCCGGCCCTTGCACGATGAATCCCTGGATCAGGGCGTTATCATCCTTGCCCACCGGGAGCCGGGTCGAGACATTGCCGACTAACCCAGGTGTTGGAGAAGGCAAAATAATCTTGTAAGGTTGCGAGTAGGTATCAAGCCATGAATTGCCCTCATCCTGCTGTTTGAATAGCTGCAGGTTCTCAAGATGCAATTCACCCAGCGAAGATGTGTCTTGTGGTAAATTAAATAGCAGAGTCGCTGTAGTCGTCCCAGCGGCCATGTTATCTAAATTTGCTGACGTCGCGATTCGCAAGGTGCCGCTTGCGTTTACAAGTTCGCCCGACAAGACATAGCTGCCGGGAATGTTAACAGTGACCAAGGTTTGAAGGCGGACCACATCCAACGTGCCGTTGGAATCCACATCCAGCAAAGTATGGGAAAGGCCACCACCAAGGCTGCCAGCGTTTGTCGAAACACTAAATTGCTTGCTAGTCGCTCGCTGGAACAGACGACTCTGGCCGTCGGTGCCCGTGACGCGGTAGATTACGCGATAGGTCCCTGATTGTGTCGTGTCGGATAATCCGGCTGCGTAGGTTCCATCGTTCGCTTGCCCATCGCCGTGTAGGCCATCATCCAACAAGACGAGGTTTGTAACCGTAGAATCGGGCAGCGTCACATCGGCTGTCACTTTAACGCCCGGCATGCCTGTCGCGGGTTGGCTGGAAAGATCGGCGACGGTGCATGAAAGGAGAGCTTCGCGGCCCTTGTTCAAAAGTGGAGCAGTCTTGGGAATCAGTCCCACAGACGAATCGCCGTATGCCGAGAGCTGATAGCGGAGAGATTTCGCTGAGACGCTACTTGCGTCGACAATGACTGTCCAAGCTCCGGTTGCGGGATTCGTGGCAGTGAACTGCACCGCAATCGATCCTGAATCTGGATCTGGGATACTACTGTATTGGACAGAGGAACTTCCAGACGAATCTATGATCACGCCCGTAGGATCACGAAGGCGGATCGTTGCCGCAGCGTCACTCATCACTACGTTTACTCGAAGCTGACTCGCGGCGTCACATTGCATTGGAATTTCACTAGTCGCACCTGAGTTAACGCTCCCGGTCGTCAACTCGAGTTCTTGCAAGCCGGGGGCAGCGGACGTCTCGGATTGGGACTCAGTACTCGTGTGCCACACAGAGCGCGTGCTCGAAGATTGCGCAGTACCGGTTAATATATTTTTCAGCCATGCTATTACTGACGCGCTGTTTAAGATCGAATAATGATCCAAAGATCCTCCACCGATCTCGACGTCGGTTTGATTGAGAACTGGCATTGGCTCAAACTTCCCATGAGTGAGAGAGTACACGCCGGTCAAACTTGTAGAAGGTTCGTACCACGTTCCAGGCACACTTGGCCTGCTCACGGCACCATCGACCATTTTCTCCGCTTCGATGTTATGGCTGGCCTCCAACATAAGCTTGCTTCCCCATCTGAGCCCTGCGTCCGGAGATACAGAGCCTCCGGTTGCAGCGAGCAAATACAACTGCACCTTGGCTGGCCAAGGATATTGCCCATCAAAGTTATAACGGATGTTGTGCGTCTGGAGGTCCTTCGTTGAAAGCCAGTCAGAGCCAATGTAGACGAGGTATGAACCAAAGAATGGTACCAGTGGAGCGAATTGAGCAATATCCGATAAGACGGTCCCTGCGTTCAGCGGCGCTAACATTACGACACGCCTCACGGGAAGTTGATAGACTGCTTTCGTATCTGGATCGGTGACAGGAATGTAATCTTTCTTTCCTAATGCCTGCCGAACGATGAGTCCGCCCATACTATGTGTAACGATATCGATGGGCGGCGGATATACCCCCCAGCGTCTTTTAAACTGGTTGGCTTTCGCTTGAATGTACGTTAGTAGCTTGCCTGCATTGGTCCCGATTGTTAGCTCACCATTAATTACGTGGCCATTGTTCACATCTGCTTCGGGCCGGTTGCAGTCCCAAACCGCGCGAACCGGGGGCGGGCTCAGCGGATCACTTCCTTCGAGAGCTACTCTTATTGATTGCCAGTAGGTGTAATCTTTCTGGTACCAATCAGCATCTGCACCGCGTCCTCGTACAAGCACGACTGGGATTTCATTTGCGCCGAAAGTCGGAGGCGGTGCCGCAGGCACAGGCTGCAACTGAATATTCAATGTTGTCACCTGGCCCGCGGCGACATTGACGTTCGGAATCTCTTTTAAGTAAAACTTTTGGCCGTCTGTAAAGACTTGGACTAAATAACCTGTCCCGGGTAGCAATCCGGACAGTGTGTAAGTGCCGCTGTCTGACGATGAGGGAGAAGTCTTTGAATAGTCACTCTGACCGCGCGCCACAACCCGGGCACCGCTAACCGGATTACCGGATGGATCAGTAACACGACCAGCGATAGATCCAAAAGCGGTTGCCGCATCAGTGGTTCCCGATCCAGTTACCTGACGAGTTGCGCCGCCGCCGCCCGTGAAAACAAGCGAGGCCGAGTCGCTTTGAATGGCTGTTGGCGAATAACGAACTGTAACTGTTTGCTGCTGACCAGCTGCCAATGTGTAGCTGGCGCTTGGGATAACACTAAACGGACTTGACACACTTGCGGTTCCTGAAAGCGTGCCAGAGCCGACGTTTGTCACGGTGAACGTCAAGTCTGCGGATGAACCGATCTTGACGGCCAGGAAATTAGTGGTTGTGACTGTCGTCACGCTGAGCGCAGGTGAATTTCCACCGGCTACTCTGAAAGGAAACGGTCCCGACGAGGTGTTCCCGTTAACAACTTCCACTGTCCAGTCGTGCGCTTCAATTCCAAACACTGGATTCAGGTTAATCTGCGAACTAGTCAACGCGGTGATGCGCCGGTTTGGGTAGAGTGTTCCACTGCTAACGTCACGGAGATTGACGACGCAAGCACCAGTAAAATTGCTTCCTATGACGGTGAACGGTTGAGTCGAATTGCTCCCTGGAACGGGATTAGGACTGACGCTCGAAATAACAGGTGCGCTAATACCACCGCCACTACATACGTTTGCCGGGATGGCGACATTAACGTTGTTGGATTGTGTCGTTCCAGCGGCGTTGCGGGCGAGGATAAAGTAGGAGTAGCTCTGCCCAGCAAACAGCCCACTGCCATTGTTGTAGAAGGTTATCCCGGTATAGGTGCCGTTAGCTGGGTAAATCTTGGTTCCGTTACGATATATTTCGTACGAGTTGGCTCCGTCCGACATCGTCCAATTCAATGTCACCGCAGGCGAATCGGAAGGAGGATTGTGATCGCAGACCGGCGCATTGTTACTCAAAGTAAAGCTACCCGGGGCACCCGATGGCGATGGCGTGGGCGTGGGTGTGGGTGTGGGTGTAGGCGGCGGGTGTGCGCAGTATCGCCCACCGGTGCTAAAAAAGCTGTTGCCATTATCTCCACCCCACACGATCATTTCGCTGCCCGTCCAGACCGCCTTGTGACGGTTTCTGGCAATGGGCGCGTTGCTAGTGGTCGTGGCTGTCCAACTATCCGTGCCGGGATTGTATCTCCCGCCGGTGTTAGAATAGCTGGCACCAAGTCCACCCCACACGATCATTTCGCTGCCCGTCCAGACCGCCGTGTGACGGTCTCTGGCAGTAGGCGCGTTGGCCGTGCTCATGGCTGTCCAACTATCCGTGCCGGGATTGTATCTCCCGCCGGTGTCAAAAACGCCGCCATTATATCCACCCCACACGATCATTTCGCTGTCCGTCCAGACCGCAGTGTGGTCGTATCGGCCAGCGGGCGCATTAGTGGTGCTCGTGGCTGTCCAACTATCCGTGCTGGGATTGTATCTCCCGCCGGTGTTAAAATTGGTGTTCCCGCCACCCCACACGATCATTTCGCTGCCCGTCCAGAGCGCCGTGTGAGAGGCTCGGCTAGTGGGCGCGTTAGTCGTGGTCGTGGCTGTCCAACTATCCGTGCCGGGATTGTATCTCCCGCCGGTGTTCAGAGAGTTACCACCAGAAAGACTTCCACCCCACACGATCATTTCGCCGCCCGTCCAGAGCGCCGTGTGACTATGTCTAGCAGTGGGCGCGTTAGTCGTGGTCGTGGCTGTCCAACTATCCGTGCCGGGATTGTATCTCCCGCCGGTGTTAAAAGTGATGCCAATACCAAATCCACCCCACACGATCATTTCGCTGCCGGTCCAGACCGCCGTGTGATAGGCTCGGCCATCGGGCGCATTAGTGGTGCTCGTGGCTATCCAACTATCCGTGCTGGGATTGTATTTTCCGCCGGTGTTTACATAGGTGCTGGGTCCATCGATTCCACCCCACACGATCATTTCGCTGCCGGTCCAGACTGCCGTGTGAATGAGTCGCGCAGTGGGCGTGTTGGTGGTGGTCGTGGTTGTCCAGGTATCATCGGTACAGCCCGGTGCTGGCGTCGACGCGTTGTTGGTGCTGCTAGCTATCCGTGTATCCTCGATGAATCCGTTCACCGTCTCCGATATTGTGGGAAGCGTGTAATCAGCAGCCGACGCTACCATTACCCTCGGCATCTGGTTTTCCGCTCTGGCTCTCCAGGACTCGAACGGCTCTTTGCGCCATTCGATCGTAGCCAGCTCCAAGTGGTTTGTGACCAAACGCTCTGAGAGCGTCGGCCTGGCCAGACACTCCGCGATGACAAAAGGATCGTTCCCGAGCACTGCAAAGAGCTCGCGCAATACCTGCGGCTGCCTGGTGTGCTGCGCCATGCGCTCCATTTCAGCCTGCAATTGCTCAGCACTAACCGGCTGTTGCCAGTAATCCTCCAGCGCCTGAGAGTTGCGCAGATAGTCTCCGACTTTCTGTTCAAGCTGCGCCGTAGGCATCATTTCGTCGAGCGAAGGCTTTGGGTCAGGGCGCTCTTTGGGCCAGATCCGGTGTCGCCAGTAAACTTCTTCAATCGCTCGTTGATAAACGACACGATCCGCCAGAGAAAACTGCCTCGGCTGAGAGGCCTCCGCTACATTTGGGGAGAATTTGGCGAATACGCGAGCGCCATCAGCGCTGCGAGGGTTGCGGGCCAAACCGGCAAAGGTTCTGAGGGAATACGGTTCGTAGCTCGATTGCGCCTGCGCCGTGGTAGCTCCAGCGAAAGCGCAAACGGCTAGAAGGAACCGATGTCTGAAGAGAAAGCGAAGGAGGGAGAAGTTGTGAATCCAGCCGGCAGAAGCAACCAAAGGCGAGACCGCAGCAAAGCGAACTTTCATGGCGGGAGCATTTGGGAGGCCACCATCACAACTCGTCCAAGTTCGCTACGCAAGATTAATTTACGGCTGTCCCGCATTTTGTTCGCAACCGCCAGCCGTAAAGCGAATTGTCGGGCAGTTTATTGGTTTTGGCTTGACCGATCATGCAGGGGCGATTGTGCCTATAGTCATATCCACTGTCAAGCCGCTCATCATATAAGAATCTTATGTGTCGAAAAATTCGCGACGTGAAGAGATCATCGCGCGGCTGGTTGAGCTGATTCAAGCAGAGCGCCTCCGGCGGAAGCTTTCCCTCAATGAAGTCGCTACTCGCTCGGGCCTCAGTCACACCATGGTCATGCGGGTGGAGAAACGCGAGCGGCTTCCCACCATCGACACCCTGCTTCGCATCACAGATGCGCTGGAGATTGATCTTAGCGCAGTGCTCGGGCAGGCCATGAGAGCTGTGAAGCGCAGCAATCCCGCCGGGCGCTGAATTCATCTTGGAACAGATCGTGAAGCGGCTGAATGCAGCTTATCCGGCATTTCGCGGAGTAGCTTGCCGGCCCTTTCCACCCCTGCTACCCTTGAAAGATGGAGCGCGTGATTCAATTGCACGTTGAGCGGTTGCCGGAGGGTGTTTTCCTCGCGACCTCTGACGATGTGCAAGGACTAGTCGCGCAAGGGCGTAGCGCCAGTGAAGCGATCGAGATAGCCAAAGACGTCGCTCGTAAATTGTTGGACGCGCAAACGCCGGGGGCAGGAGCGGTGGTGGGCGATTCGTTCGATTGTTCGCTAGTCGTTCCCGTCGAAGCCTGAGGTTTTCGCATGGGCCGGCTGAGCGGTTTCAAATACCGCGAGATCGTGCAACGTCTGCGACGATTTGGATTTGCGTTTCATCGTCACGCCGCAGGCAGCCACGAAATCTGGTTTAATGCGACAACCGGTCGTTGCACCACCGTGCCGCGTCATACCGGCGATATGCCGGAAGGAACGCTGCGCGCCATCCTGCGCCAGGCTGGAATCGATCCGGACGATTTCCTTCAGACAAGGTAACGCGCCGGAATCAGGAAGCTCGACAGAGTCTCGCCCTACCAGCGAATCTACTTCGTCGTGTTCTTGACGACCTTGCCTTCCTTCATCACAAAGGAGACGCGCTCGGTCGCGGTGATGTCGGTGGTGGGATCGCCGGGCATGGCGACGATATCGGCGAGTTTGCCTTTTTCCAGGGTGCCGACTTTCTGGGAGATGCCGAACAACTCGGCGTCGGCGGAGGTGGCGGCGCGAAGGGCTTCGATTGGCGGCAGGCCGAGATCGACCATGAGCTTGAATTCCTTCGCGTTCTGGCCGTGGGGATAGACGGCGGCGTCGGTGCCGAGTCCAATTTTGACTCCGAGCTTCACGGCGTTTCGGAACATCTCAGTGCGCGCCGCCGTTGCTGCGCGCGCCTTTGCCTGCAGCGCGGGAGGATAAGCGTCGATCTTCGACATGATCCATTCGCTCGCCATGAGGGTCGGCACCAGATAGGTGCCTTTGGTCTTCATGAGCTGAAGCGTTTCCGGTTTTAGAAACGAGCCGTGCTCGATGGAATCGACGCCGGCCTCGATCGCTTCCTTCGCGGCCTGGTCGCCGTGGCAGTGCACCGCGATCTTTTTGCGGAGTCGATGGGTTTCATCGACCAGCGCCGCCATTTCCGCCGGGGTGAACTGCGGGGTATCGACTTCGTCCGTGAGCGAGAGAACGCCGCCGGAGACGGCGGCTTTGATCACATCCGCGCCGTTCTTGACCTGGAAGCGAACGGCCTTGCGGATCGCATCGGGACCGTCGGCGATGCCGTCGGCATAATCGGGTTCGCGCCCGAAGAGAAAGTCGCGGAATCCTCCGGTATCATCGAAGTGACCACCGGTGGCGCCGATACCGTAAGTGGCGACGAGCATACGCGGGCCGGGGATGATGCCTTTCGCGATCGCGTTGCGCAGCGACACGTCCACAAAATCGTGGCTGCCTCCGAAGCGGCTGCCGAGATCGCGCACGGTGGTGAACCCGGCTTCGACGGTGACGCGCGCATGAGGAATCGCCAGGAAGCCTTGCTCTGAGACATTTGTCCGGAGAAGTTTCAGCAGGGTCTCGTTGAAGTTGCCGGTGAAATCGTAAGTGAGATGCGTGTGCGCATCCATGAACCCGGGCGAAAGCGTGGCGTCGCCAAGGTCGATGACCTGCGCGCCCTGCGGAATGGGCAGGTTGCTGCCGGCGTCGATGATCTTGTCGCCTTGAACAATGACGACGCCGTTGGTGACGATCGCCTTCGATTTTCCGTCGAACATGCGGGCGGCTTTGAGCGCGATGACGGGATCATCCGCGGCTCGAGACGTTACAGCGAGAAGGGTAACCGCGGAGAGCGCCGAGAACGCGGAGACAAATCGAAGAAGTTTCTTCATGCCTGCGTATATGAAATTCAACCAGGAAAAGCAAGATCAAGGGAGCGCCCTGCGGCACGAGGGCGTGCCGCCTCCAGTTGGACGCGGCCTGCCCCCAGGCCGTTGGACGCGAGCACCATTAGCAAGAAAGAACGTCTTGTGCCGCTGACCTGGCTTCGCTTCAATCGATGCAGATGAAAATTCGAATGCTCGGTCTTGCGTTATGCCTGGTAGTTGCCACCCAAAATTTTGGGCAAACGCCGCCACCGGCCGCATCGCCTTCGCCGAAAGAATCTCTGCCGGCCACTACCGACTACGACCTGCGTTGGGGCGTGAAGATTCCGATGCGCGACAAGGTCGAACTCAACGCCACCCTTTATCTCCCGAAGACGCCGGACGGATCGGCGCCGAAGTGTCCGGTCATCTTCACCCTCACGCCGTACATCTCGGATAGCTATCACGCGCGTGCCGCCTATTTCGCGTCGCGCGGCTACGTTTTTGCCCTGGTGGATGTCCGCGGGCGCGGCAATTCCGCCGGTGACTTCGAACCGTTCGCCCAGGAACCACGCGATGGACACGACGTGGTGGAGTGGCTCGCGCAACAACCGTTCTGCGACGGCAAGGTCACGATGTGGGGCGGCTCCTATGCCGGCTTCGATCAATGGGCCACAGCCAAGGAATTCCCGCCGCACCTCGCTACCATCGTCCCGGTCGCATCGGCGCATCCGCCGCTCGATTACCCGTCTTTCAACAACGTCGGCGAAACTTACGACGTGCAATGGTTCACTTTCACCAGCGGCCGCGCTGGCCAGGCTAATCTTTTCGGCGATTCGAAATTCTGGCGCACGAAATATCTCGATGCTTACAAGAAACACATTGCGTTCAAAACGCTCGATACCTTTGTCGGAAATCCGTCGGTGAATTTTCAACGGATCCTGAAACATCCCACCGCGGACGCTTACTACGACGCGATGGTTCCCAAGCGCGAGCAATTCCAAAAAATCGCGATGCCGATCCTGAGCATCACCGGCCAATACGATGGCGACGAGCTGGGCGCGCTCACGTTTTATCGGGACCACATCGCGAACGCGTCGCCGGAAGCGCGCGCGAAACATTTTCTCATCATCGGACCGTGGGACCATCCGGGCACGCGGACGCCGACGGACGAAGTGGCCGGGGTGAAGTTCGGCCCGGGCGCGCTGGTCGATCTGAACAATCTTCATCGGCAATGGTACGATTGGACGCTGAAGAGCGGTCCGAAGCCGGAGTTCCTGAAAGATCGGGTGGCCTATTACGTCCTGGCCGCGGGAAACTCCGGCGCCAATGGCGAATGGAAATACACCGACAGTTTCGAAACGCTCACAGCCAACCCGCGAACCTTTTATCTCGACGCAAAGAACGGCGATGCAAACGGCGTCTTTCGTTCTGGAATGCTGTCGGCGACTCAGCCGAAAGATGGCGCTGATAAGTTTGTCTATGATCCGCTCGACACTCGCCGCGGGGAAAACACCGAAGGCCTCGAGACCAACGAAAAGACTGCGGGGCTCGACCAACGCTACGCGCTGAGCGTAGGCGAGGACGGCCTGGTGTATCACACCGATCCCTTGCCGGACGAAACGCCGCTGGTGGGATGTCCGGCGGTGACGCTTTGGGTTTCGCTCGACACGCCGGACACCGATCTCACCGTCGATCTTTACGAGATCCAGCCCGACGGCACCAGCATTGGGCTCTGGAGCGATATCCGCCGGTTGCGTTATCGCGAATCGTTGCGCCAGGAAAAACTGGTCAAGCCGGGCGAAATTGTGAAGTGCGATTTCGCGCCGGGCTTGTTTGTCGCTCGCCGTTTGATGAAGGGCAGCAGATTGCGGCTGGTGGTCTCCTGCTCGAACTCGATCGCGTGGCAGAAGAATTACAATTCGGGCGGCGCGGTCGCCGATGAAACCGCAAAGGACGCGCGAACCGCGCACGTACAGATCTACCACGACGCGACCCATGCCAGCACGATCCAGCTTCCGCTGCGGGAGACGAAATGAAGAAGGCCGTAGCCCCGCTGCTTCTGGTTGTGCTCGCCTTGGTAGGCGTCCCGTACGGCCAGGCGGAACCGCAGACTTCCGGACCGGCAACGCTCGAAAAACTCGCGGACGACTTTTGGAATTGGCGCGCGAAATATGCACCGTTCTCGGGTGACGATGTAAATCGAATCGAACGACTGGGCGGAATGCGCGATTGGTCGCATGCAGCGATCGACGCTCACCGAAAAGAGCTCGCGGAATTCGAAGCGCGCTGGAAAAAAATCGAAGGCAACGGCTGGCCCGTTCCGCAGCAGGTCGATTATCGCCTGATCGGGTCGGCTCTGGCGCGCGTGCGCTGGGAACTCGAGATCAATCCGCGCTGGAAACGCGATCCGACTTTCTATATCGAGCAAACCCTCACGCCAGTCGTCGAAGCGCTGACCGTTCCCGCGCCGTACGATGCAGCGCGCAGCCGCGAGATTCTCACGCGAATCGACAATATTCCGGCGATCTTGCAGCAGGGCGAAGCGAACCTGGAGAAACCGCCCGCGCCGTTCGCCTCCGTTGCGATTCAAGGGCTCGAGGGCGTCCGCGACCGTCTGCATAAGATGGCGGCATCATTGCGTCCGGCGACGACGCTGAACGAAAAAGAATTAAACGGCGCGACGGAACACGCGGCCGAAGCGCTCGAACATTTTCGAGCGCGGCTTCAGGAACAATTGCCGTCGCTTCCGAAAGAGACTGCGCTCGGTCGCGACGCTTACCTCTTTTTTCTAAAGAACGTTGCGCTCCTCCCCTACTCGCCGGAGGAGCTTCTCGCGATGGGGCGCCAGGAATGGAACCGCGCCGTCGCGTTCGAGAGCTACGAGCAGGAACGCAATCGCAGCGTGCCCACACTCGCCCTGGCGAAAGACACCGAGAGTTGGATCAAAGACGCGGTCGCAAAGGAATTGTCGGTCCGCGAGTTTCTCGAGAAGCACGGCATTCTCAGCGTTCCCGATTGGATGCAGCACTACACCCTGCGGCCGATGCCGGAATATTTGCACGCGCTCGAAGGGTTCGGCGAGACCGACGACTTCACTTCGGCATCACGGTTGAAAGAGAATTGCGTTCGCTATGTCGATCCGCCAACAGGAAATCTCGGCTACTTCTGGCGCGCGACCGCGCAAGACGCGCGGCCCATCACTGTGCACGAAGGAATTCCCGGCCATTACTTCCAGCTTTGCCTTTCCTGGAAGCATGAGGACCCGATCCGTCGGCATTACTACGATTCCGGTTCGAACGAGGGCATCGGGTTTTATGCGGAAGAGATGATGTTGCAAGCCGGGTTGTTCGACGATCCCGCGCCTGCGGGACACACGCGCGAGATCATTTACAATTTCATGCGGCTGCGCGCGCTCCGCGTAGAAGTGGACGTGAAACTTGCGCTCGGCCAATTCACCCTGGAGCAAGCCGCGAAATATTTGGAACAAAAAGTTCCGATGGATCCGACTACCGCGCGGCAGGAAGCGATCGCTTTCTCGACTGGCCCCGGCCAAGCCATCACCTACCAGATCGGCAAACTCCAGATCACAGAATTCCTGGCCGCCGCTCGGATGCAGCAGGGAGAGAAATTCAATCTCCGCGCCTTCCACGATTTCGTCTGGAAGAACGGCAATGTGCCGATCGCCCTGCAGCGGTGGGAATACTTGGGAGAAGCCGGAAGATAGCCTGCCAGGCTGTCTCGGCCGACAAGCATCTTGCTTGTTGGGATCGCGTCTCACGGCAGGCTAGAAGCCCAATCACAAAATTCGTTTCGGCTAGCAGCCGAAACCAGCAGGCTTGCAGCCTGCGCTCCCCGATCCGTGAAATCCGCGTAATCCGCGGTCGAAATTAATCGATGATCTCGAGGCCCATCTGGCGGGCGGTGCCGGCTATGATGCGGAAACCGGCTTCGTCGTTGCGCGAGTTCAGGTCTTTGCCCTTTGTCTTGACGATGTCCATGACCTGTTTGCGCGTCACTTTGCCGACCTTGGTCTTGTTCGGCTCTTTCGAACCGGCGGCAATGTTCGCGGCCTTCTTCAATAGGATCGCCGCCGGCGGGCTCTTGGTTATGAAAGTAAACGACTTGTCCTTAAAAACGGTGATGACGACGGGCAGAATGTCGCCGGCCTGTTTCTGGGTGGCCGCGTTAAATTCTTTGCAGAACGCCATGATGTTGACGCCGCGCGGTCCGAGCGCAGTGCCGACGGGCGGCGCCGGGTTCGCCTGACCGGCGGGGATCTGCAGTTTGATGTGAGCGATGATTTCTTTGGCCATACAAATTTCTTAGACAGGATTAACAGGATTTTGAGGATTGGTCCTGAAAGCTTCTGTCTCTGTTTCTAATCTTGTTAATCCTGTAAATCCTGTCCGACTTTACCCGCGTTCGACCTGCCAGTACTCCAATTCGACCGGCGTGGCGCGGCCGAAGATGGTGACGGAAACGCGTAGCTTGCCGCGGTCGGGATCGATTTCCTCGACGATGCCGTTTTGGTTTTGGAAAGGTCCGTCGGCCACTTTCACCGTCTCGCCTACTTCGAAGCTGACTTTCGGTTTTACCTTCTCCTCACGCTCACGCATCTGCGCGAGCATGTTGTCCACTTCCGCTTTCCGCATCGGGATCGGCTTGTCTTTCGTCCCGGCGAAACCGATCACGCCCGTGGTCTCGCGAATGAAATACCAGGTCTTCCCCACGAGCTGATTGTTCTCGTCCAGCAAATGCATGTTCACGATGAGATAGCCGGGGAAAAATTTCCGGGTCGTCTCGCTCTTTTTGCCGCGCTTGATTTCCGAGACGCGTTCCGTCGGGACGAGCACTTCGAAAATTACGTCGCTCATCTCCTCGGTCTTGACGCGTTTCTCGATGTTATCGCGCACTTTGTTTTCCTGGCCGGAAAGCACGTGCACGACAAACCACTGATCTTTGGGAGCGAGGACCTGGGCCATATCAGTGAAGGCGGGTGAAGAAATGAATGAAGTTGATCAGGACGAAATCGAAGAGCGCCACGTAGCCGCCCAGGAGCAGCATCGCAATGATGACCACCAGAGTAGAATCAGTCAGCTCCTTGTAGCGGCGGATTCCTTTGTCCTTCGATTCCCACGGCCACGATGCTTTCTGGAGCTCGGCTCTGACTTCGGCGAAGAAGTTTTTTGATTTCGTTAGCATCTAAAGAAAAGGATGAAGGTTGAGGGATGAGGGTTGAAAGATTTAGGGGAACCGAAGCTGCCTGATTTCATCCTTCATAATTCATCCTTCTTCCTTTCAAAAACCAGGTCAGGAGGGACTCGAACCCCCAACCGACGGTTTTGGAGACCGCTACTCTACCAATTGAGCTACTGACCTATTCTAATTTTGGATTTTCGATTTTGGATTTGTTTTTCCGCGATCCGGTTTCCGAAATCCGCAATCAATCTAGTCCAGAATCTCGGCCACGCGACCGGCGCCGACGGTTTTGCCGCCTTCGCGAATCGCAAACCGGATGGTTTTTTCCATCGCGATCGGCGTGATCAATTCCACTTCGACCGAGACGTTGTCCCCCGGCATCACCATCTCGACGCCTTCCGGCAGCTTGACGGTTCCGGTCACGTCGGTCGTGCGGAAATAAAATTGCGGACGGTAATTGGTGAAGAACGGCGTGTGACGGCCGCCCTCGTCCTTGCTCAGCACGTAAACTTCCGCCTTGAATTTGCGGTGCGGCGTAATGCTGCCGGGCTTCGCGATGACCTGGCCACGCATGACGTCTTCCTTCTTCACGCCGCGCAGCAACACTCCGACGTTGTCGCCGGCGCGCGCTTCGTCGAGAAGCTTTCGGAACATTTCGATGTCGGTCGCGGTCGTCTTCATCGTGTCTTTCAACCCGACGATTTCGACTTCCTCCAT
>QHBM01000159.1:0-367 GCA_003244145.1 Chthoniobacterales bacterium | reverse complement strand
CTTCCACCGGCATCAGGAACGGCAAATCGACCGGCCGCTCCGGGACGGGGATGTAATCATCAACCGCGGCGATGAGATCGAGAATGCATTTCGCATCCGGATGGTTCGGGTCGGCGGCGGCGAGCGCCTTGGTCGCGCTGCCTTTGACGATCGGAATCTTGTCGCCCGGAAATTCATACTTGTTCAGCAGATCGCGCACTTCCATTTCGACGAGGTCGAGAAGCTCGGGATCGTCGACCATGTCGGTCTTGTTTAAAAAAACGACGATGGAAGGCACGCCGACCTGGCGCGCCAGAAGAATGTGTTCGGCCGTCTGCGGCATCGGGCCATCCGCGGCCGAGACGACGAGGATCGCGCCGTCCATCTG
>QHBM01000007.1 GCA_003244145.1 Chthoniobacterales bacterium | reverse complement strand
TTGCCGATGTCGTGCACGTCGCCTTTCACCGTCGCCATGACGATGCGCGCCTGCGGTTTCGTATTCGCGTCTTTCTCCGCTTCCATGAACGGCAGCAGATACGCGACCGCTTTTTTCATGACCCGCGCACTCTTCACTACCTGCGGCAGAAACATTTTCCCGGCTCCGAACAAATCACCGACAACGCTCATGCCGGCCATGAGCGGCCCTTCAATCACATCGAGCGGCCGCTTGCTTTTCTGGCGCGCTTCTTCCGTATCGGCATCGATGAAATCGACGATGCCTTTCACCAGCGCATGGGAAAGGCGTTCCTCCACCGGGGCGTGGCGCCACGCTTCTTTTTCAATCGGTGTTTTCTCGCTCGCCTTCACGCTCTCCGCGAAATCGACCAGGCGCTCCGTCGCGTCGTCCCGCCGGTTCAGAAGCACATCTTCTACGCGTGTTTTCAGCTCGGGCTCGATCTCCTGGTAAACGGCCAGTTGACCGGCGTTGACGATAGCCATGTCGAGTCCAGCCTGAATGGCGTGAAACAAAAACGCGGCATGCATCGCCTCGCGCACCGCATTGTTTCCGCGAAACGAAAAGGAAACGTTGCTCAGGCCGCCGCTGGTGCGCGCGCCCGGTAGGTTCGCTTTGATCCAGCGCACCGCTTCGATGAAATCGACCGCGTAATTCCGATGTTCCTCGAGACCGGTCGCGACCGTGAGGACGTTCGGATCGAAAATGATGTCGTTAGGCGGAATGCCCGCGCGTTCGGTCAGGAGCTTGTAAGCGCGCGCGCAAACGTCGATGCGGCGCTGCAAGCTGTCGGCCTGTCCGCTTTCATCGAAAGCCATTACGATCACGGCCGCGCCGTAACGCCGAACAAGCGCCGCTTGGCGCAGGAATTCTTCCTCGCCGTTCTTCAGGCTAATCGAGTTCACGACCGCCTTGCCCTGGACGCATTTCAAGCCGGCTTCGATGACGCTCCATTTCGAGCTGTCGATCATGATGGGCACGCGCGAGATTTCGGGCTCGCTCCCGATGAGATTCAGAAATTTCGTCATCGACGCTTCGGAATCGATCATCCCTTCGTCCATGTTGACGTCGAGAATGTTGGCGCCGCCTTTGACCTGCTGGCGCGCGACTGCGAGCGCCGCCTCGAAATCGCCCGCGAGGATCAGTTTCGAAAACCGGGGCGAGCCCGTGATGTTGGTCCGCTCGCCCACGATGACGAACCCCATCTCTGGAGTGATATTGAGCGGCTCGAGCCCGGATAATTGTAATGTGGGAGGGGCCTCAGTGCCCCGATCATCGCGGCGCTGAGGCCGCTCCCACATTTTCCGCGGCGGAAGATCGCGAATGGCCTCGCCAATCGCGCGAATGTGATCCGGTGTCGTCCCGCAACATCCGCCGACGATGTTGAGCCAGCCGTTCCGGACCCATTTTTGTAATTGCGGTGCGAGCGTTTCCGGTGTTTCCGGAAAGCCCGTCGGCGACAACGGATCGGGCAGCCCGGCGTTTGGATAAGCACTCGTGTAGAGCGAAGTGCCGTGCGCGAGTTCTTCGATGTACGGTTCCATCTCGCCCGGGCCGAGCGCGCAGTTCAAGCCCACCACGAGCGGCTTCGCATGCGCGATCGAGGTGAGAAATGCTTCCACCGTCTGACCACTCAGGATTCGCCCCGATCGATCGGTCACTGTGCCCGAGATGATCAGCGGAACGCTCTTCCCGCTTTTCTCAAAAAGCTCCGTAATCGCGGCGATCGCAGCTTTGGCGTTCAGGGTGTCGAAAATGGTTTCCACCATCAGGAGATCGACCCCGCCTTTCAGAAGCGCGGCGGCCTGTTCGCCGTAGGCTTTCCGGATCTGATCGAAAGTGACTGCGCGAAAACTTGGGTCGTTCACGTCGGGCGAAAGCGATGCCGTCACCGGCAGGGGACCGAGCGATCCGGCGACAAAGCGCCGTTGGCCGGTCGCGTTCGAAACCGTGTCGGCGGCGTGGCGAGCCACGCGCGCGGCCGAGAGGTTTATTTCGCGCACCAGCGCGCTGAAGTCGGCATCGTCCACGACCCGTTGAAAAAATTCCGGATCCTTGCGTCCGTTTTCCGGCTTGCCTTGAAAAAGGAAATCGTGGAGCCCGATCGTGGTGGCGCTAAAGGTGTTGGTCTCGATGATGTCCGCGCCCGCTTCCAGGTACAGGGTGTGGATTTCTTCGATGAGCTTGGGCTTGGTCAGGAGCAGAAGTTCGAGGCCGCCCTTCAAGTCCTTTCCTGTCCAATCCTTGAACCGTTCTCCGCGATAGTCGGATTCAGCCAGCCCGTATTGCTGGACCATCGTGCCCATGGCGCCGTCGAGCAGGACGATGCGCTCGCGCATCAACGCTTCGAGAGGATGGAGGTTTTCGACCGGCATGTTGCTAGGACTAAACTGCAGTTCTCGTGCGCATCAAGGAACAAATTGACGCATCATGATGCGTAGATGTGTTATTAATCTTCCTCTACCTCTTCCTTTGACATCTGCCGGAGGATTAAGAGGAAGCGGAAGAGGTAGAGGGAGACCTAGCTGTGCCACGCAGCCTGTTGATAAACGATTCGCCCTGCCCTTGCAGCTTCGCTTCAAGCTTCTGGGTGCAATCGCAATCGCAGCAGGCCCACGGTTCCGTGCCGTTTTCATGCCGGCAATTGCGGCGAGAATGCGCGTCTTTGATGGCGAGGAGCTCAAAATATTTTTCCCAGAACGGCCGTTCCTCCTGCAGCGGTGGATCACAGAAACAGGTTTCCACCCAGGTCGCGATACCGGCCGGATCGACGCGGGCCTGCTTCATATCGTGTTGATATTCGTCGAGGGCGATGGAGCCCTTTCCGAGCGTCTGGTTATCGATCGCGCGGAGAAGCGGTTCCTCCTGGCCAGGTATGACGCGGGCTTTGACGAGATAGCGCATGGCTCTCGTAAATTAATGCAGCGAGAACAGCCTGTCATGCTCATGCTCACGAGCATGAATCTGAAATTTCGCGCTTTCGCTGCGCGACCCGAAATCTAAAGTCGCCGTATGGAGACGCTGCAGCTTTTCAAGGCTCTAACGCGCGATCAGCGGAATACCTTCATCGCCTGTTTCCTCGGCTGGGCGCTCGACGCGCTCGATTTCTTTTTGCTCACGTTTGTGTTCTCGGCCGTCGCGCAGGAATTCGGCAAGACGGTGCCGGAAGTCGCGTTCGCGAGCATGCTCACCCTGATGTTCCGGCCGTTGGGCGCGCTGCTCTTCGGGTTCCTCGGCGACCGCTTCGGTCGCCGCATCCCTTTAATGATCGACATCATTTTTTATTCGGTGATCGAGATGCTGACCGCCTTCTCGCCGAATTTCACAGTGTTCCTGATTTTGCGCGCGCTCTTCGGAATCGGCATGGGCGGCGAATGGGGGCTCGGCGCTTCGCTCCTGATGGAAACGTTGCCGGCCAAATCGCGGGGGCTTTTCTCCGGAATTCTGCAACAAGGGTACGCCTTCGGATTTCTGCTCGGCGCGATCGTTTACTGGCTGGTCTTTCCGCATTTCGGCTGGCGCGGACTCTTCGTCGCGGGCGCAATGCCGGCGCTCTTGGTGATTTTCATTCGCATGCGAGTGCCGGAATCGCCGGCGTGGCAACGGCACAAAGAGCGGATCGTCAAAGCGCCGCTGTCGCAAGTCATCCGCCAGCATTGGCGGCTTTTTCTTTACTCGATCCTCCTCATGACCGCGTTCAACTGCATGTCGCACGGCACGCAGGATCTCTATCCCACGTTTCTGCAAAAGCAGTGCGGCCTCGATGTTTCGCAAGTGAGGAACGTCAGCATCATTTACAGTCTCGGCGCGATTTGCGGCGGCACGATTTTCGGTGCGCTCTCGCAAATCTGGGGGCGACGCCGGTCGATCATCACGGCGGCTGCTGCTGGAGTCGTGCTCATTCCGGCGTGGATCTTGTCGCCTTCACTGGCAATGCTGATCGCGGGTGGATTTTGCATGCAATTCATGGTGCAAGGAGCGTGGGGCGTGGTGCCGGTGCACCTGAACGAGCTCTCGCCGCCGGAAATGCGGGGGACGTTCCCGGGATTTGTTTACCAGCTCGGTAATTTGTTCGCGGCGCCGATCGCAGTCGTGGAAGCGAAGCTCGCGGAAAGTTTTCCCACGGCGACCGGCGGCGCGGGTTACGCCACTTCACTCGCGCTCGTGACGTTGATTGTTTTTCTGGCCCTGATCACGCTCGCCTCGGTAGGGCGAGAAAAGCGCGGGATCGAGTTTTAGCGTTGTTTCCTAATTGGCGTGCTCGGATGAGCTCGCCGCCGCATCGGATGCGGTCGACGGCGCGCGGTACATTCCCTTGCCGTAACGTTGATCGACTATCGCTTCGGCGATTTTGTCCGCGAGATTATCGCGGCGGCTCGCACTTCGCGCGGCCGCGCCTTCCTTGCGATTGCTCAGGAATCCGCATTCGACCAGGACGGCGGGATAAGCAGCTTTTCGCAGCACGCGGAAATTCGCCGTCTTCACCCCGCGATTAACCGCGCCCGGCAGTGTCATGATTTGTTGTTGAATGCGGTAGGCAAGGTTACGCGCCGCCGGCGAATGATAATAGGTCTCGAAACCGCGGATGCCGCGTCGTCCCGAATCGTTGAAATGGACGCTCACGAAAATCGCATTCTTTTGCCGGTTTGAGATGGCGGCCCGATCATCCAGCGGAATAAAGACATCGCTCGATCGAGTCATGACCACGTGAAATTGCGATTCCCGCAGTTTGCTGGCCAGACGCGTCGCGACATCGAGCGTGGCCTGCTTTTCCGCGCCGCCATATCGACGAAAGGCGCCGTTGTCTTTCCCGCCGTGGCCCGCGTCCACGACCACGGTGGTGAATGTGCGCGAAGTATCTTTGACCTGCGTCTGTTCGACGGAGCCGCAACTGGCGAGCAGGGCGCAGCCGACCGAGACGAGCCCGACATGAAAAAATCGCAACATGCGCACTCCATAGCGCAAAGGGGACGGCGTGCCAGAGATTTTTGCTGCCCGAGGCGCGAGCGAGCAAGCCCGGAGCCGGTAGAAACCGCTTGTTTTTTTCACGCGGCAAACTAAAGGCCCTTACCTTATTTATGCTTACTCGATTCGCGTTTCTTCCACTGCTTTTGTCTCTCGGTTTATCCGCTTGCAAGAAGCCGGCGACAGCGGCCAATAACACCACGGCCCCAAACCAGTCCGCCACGGCCTCCCCCGGCCCATCCAGTTCTGCCGCCGCTGCTGCTGCCGCGACGCCGTCGGCTGCGCCGGTTATTACCAAACCGGCCATCGATCAAAACGCGCAGGTCGTCATTTTTGGTTACCACCGGTTCGTCAATAACGTGAAGCGGCCCGACACGGAGATCACGCCGCAAGCGTTTGAAGCGCAGATGCAGGAGCTGAAGAACAAGGGGATCGCCGTCATTCCCATGCAGGATTTTCTGGCCTGGAGGCGCGGCGAAAAAGCGATCCCGGCCAAGAGCGCGATCATCACTTTCGACGACGGCTGGAAATCGCAGCACGAAGTCGCATGGCCGATCATGAAAAAATTCAATTACCCGTTCACGCTCTTCATTTACACCGAAGGCATCAAGCCCGGCCATTTCAGTGGCGGGGAATCGATGAGCTGGGACCAACTCGCGGAGATGCGCGACGCGGGCGTCGATATTCAAGGACACACGGCGACCCACTCGGATTTGCGGAAGCCTTACGACAAAGTGGCGAAGAAGAAATTGAATCCGCAGGAATACGAAGAGTGGCTCCAGAAGGAAGTCGTGGGCTCGAAGGAAATGATTGAGCAGAAGCTCGGCGTGAAAGTGAACTGCTTCGCCGTTCCCTACGGATTTCACAACGACCACATCAGAGACGTAGCGATGAAGGCCGGCTACGAAGCGCTGTTCACCGTTTACGGTCAACCCATCACGATGCGGACTCCGCTGAGTTCGGTCGGCCGTTATCTGATGGAGAATAACAAACCGAAGACGTTTACCGACGCGGTGGCTGCCATTGCCACCACGGCCGCGGGCCCGTCGGTCGCGGAAGTGTCGTCGTCGGGTTTGCAAACCCAACCGGCTGATGGCGAGACGATCAAAACCAACTTGCCGCTGATCAAAGCGAACATTTCTTCGCTTGGAGCGATCGATCCCGGGACGGCGCCGGAGATGCGGGTGAGCGGGTTGGGCAAAGTCGATTCGAGTTTCGATCCGAAATCCTCGACCGTGGCCTACCAGGTCACGCAGAAGCTGCGCGACAAAACGTGCACGGTCATTGTCAGCGCGAAATCCGGCGGTAAGAAGGTGGAGACGCATTGGACCTTCAAGATCGACGACGGCACCGGACCGGCCGCGCCGCCCGCTCCATCCGCCGCGCCTTCTGTTGCTCCTACGGTTCCGCCGACGGCGCCCGCTGCCGCGCCCAAAAAGAAGAAAAAAAAGTAAGCAGCGCAGCCGCTCGCTGATTCGTTTATGTTTTCGCAACTCGGCGATAAGCTGCAGGACATCTTCAAGGATCTCCGCGGTCACGGGACGATCAGCGAGACCAATATTAACGACGCGATGCGCCAGGTGCGTCTCGCGTTGCTCGAAGCCGACGTTGATTTTCAAGTCGCGAAGAGTTTCATCGCGCGAGTCAAAGAGAAGGCGCTCGGCGAGGAAGTGCTCCGCAGCGTCACGCCCGGCCAGCAGATCGTTAAGATTTTTCACGACGAGCTGACGGCGCTGCTGGGCAGCGATGCGGCGCCGCTCAACCTGGAGAAGCCGGCGCGCATTTTGATCGTTGGCCTCAACGGCGCGGGTAAGACTACTTCCTCGGCCAAGCTCGCGCGCTATTTGAAAAAGCAGGGCCGCGCGCCTTTGCTGATTGCGTGCGATTTGCAGCGGCCGGCGGCGATCGAACAACTGGCCACGCTGGGCCGGCAAGTCGAAGTCCCGGTTTACACGCCCGACGCCGCGGAAAAAAATGTGCGACGCTCCGCGGCGGCGAGCCTGGAGTGGGCGGCGCAGCAAACCGGTAACGTCCAGATTTTCGACACCGCCGGACGGCAGGAAATCGATGCGGCGCTGATCGAAGAACTCAAAGGCCTCAAGGAATTTTTGAAGCCGCAGGAAATCCTCCTGGTCGCGGACGCGGCTACGGGCCAGCAAGCGGTCAGCGTTGCCACCCATTTCCACGAGGCGCTCGGCCTAACCGGAATTATTCTGACCAAGCTCGACGGCGATGCCCGCGGCGGCGCTGCGCTTTCAATGCGCGAGGTCACGAAACGGCCGATCAAATTCGCCGGCGTAGGCGAGAAGCTCGATCAATTCGAGCCGTTCGTGCCCGACCGGCTCGCGGGCCGGATCCTCGGGATGGGCGATATTGTCGGCCTGGTCGAAATGGCGGCGGAAGCGGTGGACGAAGAGGAGGCCGCGCGAATGGAGCGCAAGCTGCGGACGGCGTCGTTCGATTTCAACGATTTCCTGGCCCAGTTCAAAATGATGAAGAAGATGGGGCCGTTGGAGAATATCCTTGGCATGCTCCCGGGGATGAGTAACGTGCAGGGCCTCTCCGTGGACGAGAAGCAGCTCAAGCGGACGGAAGCGATTGTGCTTTCCATGACGCACGAGGAGAGAACGCGGCCCGACATTCTAAATGCGCGGCGGCGTCAACGGATCGCCCGCGGAAGTGGCAGCAGCGTCACCGAAGTGAACGACTTGCTCCAGCGTTTCAATCAGATGCGAAAGATGATGAAGAACGCCGGGAAAATGAAAAAAATGATGGCGCAAATGGCGCGGATGAAAAATTAACGATATGGCAGTTTCAATCAGATTACGCAGAGAAGGCGCGAAAAATCGCCCGTACTACAAAGTGGTGGTGGCCGACAGCCGCAGCCCGCGCGACGGAAAATTCCTCGAGCTCGTCGGCACCTATGATCCAAAAAAAGAGGGCCACAACAGCACGCTCAAGCTCGACCGGATCGAGCACTGGATTTCGCGCGGCGCGCAGCCGAGCGACACCGTGCGCAGTTTGATTAAAAAAAATAAAAAGAGCGCCTCGGGTGCGCCAGTGGCCGCGGCAACAGAACCTGCCGCGCGACAACCTGAGCCCGAACCGCCAACGGAGTCGAAGGCTCCCGATGCGCAAACGGAAAGCTAACTTCCACGGGATCGCTCGGCTGTCGCTCGGGATGACAACGTATGCGTGAGTTTCTCGAATTCGTAATTCGCCAACTGATTGAATTTCCGGATGAAGCGGTCATTACCGAAGCGCCATCGGGTCGGACGACTATTTTTCGGGTCGCCATGCGCCAAAGCGACGTCGGGCGGGTGATCGGCCGCAACGGCCAAACCATCCAGGCGATTCGCGCGTTGCTCGCCAGCTCGGCTGCGCGACATAATCAACGCGCGACGATCGAGATCGTCGAGTAAATTCGCGCGCATGGACGCGTTTTCGGAAGCGGTTGCGACCATTCCCGGCCAGCGATTTCTTGAAGAGAGTCTTAATCTGAGTGTGCGCGAACTGTTGCCGGTTCTGCAGGAGCGCATCGTGGAGCGGACGACTTATTTTGGAATTCCCGCAATCAAGAGTCCGCTCGATTTCTGGATTTATCAGGAACTGATTTGCAGCATTCTTCCCGATGTAGTGGTGGAAATAGGAAATTTTCGCGGCGGAACTTTGCTCGCACTTGCGCACTGGTTTGATGCTCTTGGAAGCGGTCGCGTGATCGGAATTGATTGTGACCAAAAGGAAATCGCCGCCGCCGTTCGTGCGCACCCGCGGATAACTTTGATTGAAGGCGACGCGGTGGAAAACTTTTCGCGTGTGCGCGAGGAAGTTGGTTCTAATACGCGCGTGCTCGTGATCGAAGACAGTTCACATACTTTTGAGAACACGCTGGCAATTTTGAAGGCTTACTCCGATCTCGTTTCGCCCGGCAGCTACTTCATCGTTGAAGATGGAATTTGTCACCACGGCTTGGAGGTGGGGCCTTCGCCCGGACCGTACGAAGCGATTACAGATTTCATGTGTGGTAATACCGCGTTTGTGATCGATCGTGCCTGCGAAGCATTTTTGCTGACGTGGAATCCGCGCGGTTTTTTGCGCCGGGTCGAGTGAAAATCGATATTCTCACACTTTTCCCGGAGATCTGCCGCGCCCCGCTGAGCGAAAGCATGATGAAGCGCGCGCAGGAGAATGGCGCGCTCGAACTTCGCATTCACAACCTGCGCGATTGGACGACGGATAAACATCACGTGGTGGATGACGCGCCTTTCGGCGGCGGGCAGGGGATGGTAATGAAACCGGAGCCGATTTTTGCCGCGGTGGAATC
>QHBM01000115.1 GCA_003244145.1 Chthoniobacterales bacterium | reverse complement strand
GGCGCGGGACGAGCAAAGAAAATCCCATCACCACCAGAAAGGCCGCGCCAAAACTCAACCAACGCGGACCTGTTGAGAGCGCGAGAAAAGAAAAGAGGCCGGCAAGCAAGATGGAAAGTAATCCGCCGGCCAGCCAGGCCGGCGTGGGATGGACCGATCTCTCCAGTCGCGTTCCTCCATGCAAGGCACGGACCGGTTCCTCATTCGCCGCAGCCTGTGCCGGCGCCCAGGCCGAAACGACGACCGAGCCCAATCCAACGATCCACGCCAACGCAAAGGTCCCCGGTCGCAAAGCGATTTCCTTCGTGTTCACGAGGACGTAAAGAGATGAGATCGTCTCAGCGACCGTACCGACGAGGAACCGCGCCAGAAACAATCCTCCGATCAAGCCGAGGAACGAGCCGATCGAACCAAGCGTGATCGCCTCCGCGAGGAAAAGCGCGCGAACTTCATTCCGGGTCGCACCTAACGAGCGCAAAATTCCGATCTCGTGATGCCGGCGCACGACCGAAGCGGAGACGGTGTTGTAAATCAAAAACATTCCCACGAGCAACGCCACCAGACTCATCGCCGTCAGGTTCAACTCAAAACCTCCGAGCATTTTGTCCACCTCCTCCGTCCGTTGCCTGGGCGCGGCAACCTGGGCATCCGGCGGCAGAATTTTCCGAAGCTGCGTGATGGCCTCTTCGCGAGCGCGCGGGTCCTGCAACTTCAATTGGATGACGCTCAGCTCGCCCCGCCGGCCGAACAACTCCTGGGCCCATCCAAGATCCATCGCAGCAAAGTGCGAATCGAATGCGTCGTCTCGGCGCAGGATGAATCCGACTTCGAGTTCATGATCCGCCACGCCCACGCGCGCCCGGATTTTATCTCCCGCCTTCAGGTGCTGCCGCCTAACGAATTCTTCCGAAAGCGCGATGGACCCGGGATTACCCAACCAGCGTTGGAGATCGAATTCGCCGGCTTCGAAATTGGTTGGATCGAATGTGCGGAAGGGAGCGTTCGTGAAAAGATCGATCCCCAGGACCTCGAGATATTCGCCCGGAAAATCCGGCAATGTGAGAAAACCTCGCACGATTGGCGTGGCCGCCGCAATACCGCTCGTGGCCGCGACCGCGGGAAGGCAAGTCTCGGGAAGGTGTCCGGCCAGCGCGGTGATTTCCAATTCGGCTTTGCCGGCGACCAGATCGATGGTCGCGGCGAAAGCCCGGTTCGCACTGTGATTAGCGATCTGGGTGGCGAGATAAACCGCCACGCCGAGCGCGACGCTGAAAATATTAAGCAGCCCGAGGAGCGGATGCCGCCGCAAGTAACGGAGAACGTGCCAGCGAAAAATGCGAAAATATTGTGCGATCACAGCGGGACTTCCCACAGCATAGCTTAGCCTAGGTAGAGTTCGCAGAGTCATTCACGCAGTTACCGCGCGGCCGCGCGCATGCCCGTCGCTACATGACGGAAGCATGAATATAGTAATGAAAGCATCGCTGGTCCTGATAGCAGCAAGGCTTGTCCTCTTGCGCCTCTCCTGAGTATTACTACGCGCAAACCATCGCTTCCTCCTGTCGCGGATACCATCAGTAGAACCAATGCGAGCCCTGGGCCCGGGAATTTAATGCCAGACTAAAAGCGCAAAAGATCGAAACCAGGATGGTGGGATATACCTCGAGACAACATGGCGAGACCGTTAACCACCTGGGAGTATTTTGGCATGCGACGGATGGTTGGTGGTATCAGGATAACATAAAGGGGCCCGTCCAAGTAGACTCATTCAATCAATACAGCTGGAGAGAGCGGATCGAAAACGCCCTTAATCCGGATGGCAGCCCGGTGAGCTATAGCATCGGCACCCTCTACATGAACCCCTAAAAGGAGCCGGTGCGCGTCGGGCGAGGCGCGCATTGGCTGCTTTGTCGACGATAGTCAATAGTCACTCATCGTCTGTTGAAATTCACGCGACAGGCCCGCAAAGTATCACGCCCCCGCTGCGAGTATGCCCTCCGTATGATGCACGAGTTCCTCACTGCTCACCGGATCGAATTGATCGATCGATGCCGGTCGAAAGTCGCTCAACGGGCAGAACCTGACACGAGCGGAGCTGAACTGGACCATGGGATAACGCATTTCCTGGAGCAGTTGATCAAGACGCTTCGAGTGGAGCAGACGGCGGAGCCAATGCGAAGCCGCAAGGTTTCCGGACCCGAGGATGGCACGCAGGCTTTCTTCGAAATCGGCGAAACGGCGGCGGAACACGGCCGGGAGTTGTTGCAGCATGGGTTCAAGGTTAATCAGGTGGTTCACGACTATGGCGATCTCTGCCAGGCCATAACTGATCTGGCCTTTGAAACAAAGACGCCGATCGAGATCGATGAGTTTCGAACTCTTAACCGCTGCCTAGACAACGCCATTGCAGTTGCCGTCACGGAGTTTAGTTATCAGCGCGATTTCATTGAGGCAGACAGGCAGGCCCAGACCTTGAATGTGCGACTCGGTTCTTTCGCGCACGAGTTGCGTAACTTTCTCGGGAGCGCCACGCTCGCGCTTAGCGCCATCAAAGCGGGCGAGGTTGGGTTGACCGGGGCGACGGGCGCCGTCCTAGACCGAAGCCTGGTCGGACTGCGCAATCTCATCGATCGCTCCCTTTCCGACGTGCGCATGACTGCCGGAATGTCGCTGCAACACCGGCTCTTTTCCCTGGCAGACTTCATCCTTGAACTCAAGCTTTCCGCCTCGCTCGAGGCGCAAGTTAACGACTGCGTCCTGCTCGTCTCCCACGTCGATTCAGGACTAGCTGTCGATGCCGACGCAGACCTGCTTTTCTCGGCGCTGGGAAACCTGCTGCAAAATGCGTTTAAGTTCACCCAACGCCAGACTGAAGTGACTCTGAACGTTTACGCAGTCGCCAATCGCATCCTGATCGAGGTCGAGGATAACTGTGGCGGTCTTCCACCCGGCGCCGCAGAGAAAATTTTTCTGCCGTTTAACCAGAGCGGCGAGGATAGAACCGGACTCGGACTATCGATCGCTCGGCGCAGCGTCGAGGCAAATGGGGGGATTCTCAGTGTCCGCGACAAACCCGGAGCAGGGTGCGTCTTTACCATTGAGCTACCGCGTTGTTCCCTCACGGGAATGGTTTCCGCAGCTTAGCACGTTGGCGGACTTGTTCTACTACCGTTGGCGCGGTGTTCCATGGTCCAGTGGAAGCTGGACCTGGCGTGGGTTAGAAGAAACGAATTGCCCTAAGCCTGAGCGGCGGTAGAGCCGCCAGCGCGATCGCTTCGATTGAAGAGCCGAGCTAACCGAGTCCGGAGGGAGTGGAATGATCGGGGGAAATATTCATGCGTCCTTTGAAGCGCAGCGCCTGACTTGACTCGCTGCGGTAACTACCTCTCCACCAAGAGCGACATTTTAGCCGTGGTAACGGAACGGACGCGCGCGAAGTCCTTATGGAAGATGATACACTTCCAGGAGAGCCACACCCATCGTCTCGTTCTTGCCCGCAACAATCGCGGTATAGGCGCCGGGAGGAAGCGTCGCGACAATCGCCGATTCTAAATCGTCGGGAGGCCGCATTACCAAGGCCGGACACCGCGACAACGCGATCACCGAGTGTTCTTTCTTTCTGAAGAACCCGCACCCGTGATTGGCCGAAGAGCCCTCGCGCGAGAACGCGAAGCGACCAAAGGAGGATCGTGGTGACAGCATATCACTTCGCTCGGGTTCGTAAGGAGTGAGACACTATCGGGCGCAAACCCAGGGAAGCCAGAGAAGAAAAAGGGCGCGCCAGCCCGGCTTTGTTCCGCTCTACGTACTTCCCGCTGGAAGCCACGGCATGGACGTGGCTGCTTCTGTGGTGTGTTTAACCTTGAAGAGACGCTTTTTTGAAACGTCTGGCCCCAGGCGCTCCTGATCTTTTTGGCCATCTCGCCATGAACAAACTCAAGCAACTGGCAGTCGGTAAGCAGGTGTTGCTCATGTTTGGCATGCTGTGCGCAATACTTGGATTAATCGGCGCGTTGCTCTTGTTTACCATGCGATCCATCGAGCGCAGCAACCGCGAACGACTGGCCTATGTGCTGTACGAATCGGAACTGATCGCAGCTTCCGCGCAAAACATCGGCCTGATGCAGGCCGCGATCTTTCGCCATGTTCTGTCTTCTTCCGTCGAGGAGAAGAAACGTCATGACCAATTCATTCGGGAAGTAGACAGGGGGAATGTCGAACAAACTGCCGCCTACGAGAAATTTGTGGACACCGAAGAGGAGAGGCAGCTCTACGACAGAGTCTTACAAGCTCGGAAAGAATACATGGAGGCGACGAAACTGTTATTGGTCCTCAGTCTCGCGAACAAGAATGCCGAAGCAAACGAGTTCCTCTTTTCGACCCAGGTCGTCGCTTATGAGAAGTATCAAGTTACTGCAAAGAACATGAGCGTCTATGTCCGGACCGAAGTCCAAGATATCGTGGCCGTCATGGATGCTCGCACTGCGCGAAGCCGACAGGTAGGTGATGTCTTTATCATCCTCGCGATCCTGATCGCCGGCGGGACGGGCCTCAAGGTCACTGGAATTGCGCGCCGGCTCAAGGAGGACAACCGAGCACTGCAAATCGAAATCGAAGAGCGAAAGCGAGCGGAAGAAACGTCGCGTCTTGCCGAAGAGAAATATCGATCGATTTTCGAGAACACGAGCGAAGGCATTTTCCAGAACGCGCTCGACGGTGCCTTTATCTCCGCCAATCCAGCGCTAGCGCGGATCCTTGGCTACGACACTCCTGAGCAACTGGTTCGCGACCGAACCGATATCCAGCGGCAAGGGTACGTCGACGCGGGCCAACGCGAAGAGTTCAAACAAATCCTCGCGGAGCACGGCGCGGTGAAGGATTTCGAATATCAAGTCCAACGCAAGGACGGTTCGCGCATCTGGGTTTCTGAAAGCGCTCATCTGGTGCGGGGCGCTGATGCGCAGCCACTCTACTACGAAGGCAGTGTCCAAGACATCACCGAGCGCAAGCAGAGCGAGGCGGCTCTGAAGCAGAGTGAGAAGCGTTACCGCAGTCTCTTCGAAGCGAACCCGTTGCCCATGTGGATTTATGACCTCGAGACTCTTTCCTTCCTTGAAGTCAATGACGCCGCCATATCTCACTACTGCTATGAGCGGGAAGAATTTCTGTCCATGACGATTGCCGACATTCGTCCAGCCGCAGACAAACAAGCGTTGCTGGCGAACGTTGCCCACGTTGCCGATCGCGTTGTGGACCACGCGGGGGTGTGGAAGCACCAGAAGAAGGATGGCTCGCTCATCGATGTGGAGATTACATCGCACGTCCTCGATCACAGTGAGCGGCGCGCGGAACTTGTCCTGGCTTTTGACGTCACCGAGCGCCAGCGAACGGAAGCGGAACGCCAGGTCATATCTGAAATTGTCCAGGGGGTGAGTACGACAACCAACCTCGACGAGTTACTGGACCTGGCCCGCAATTCCATCGGCAAACTCCTCTACGCTGAGAACTGCTTCGTCGCTCTCCACGACAAAACCACCGACCTGATTCATTTCGAGTTTTGGGTGGATAAGTTTGACCCAGTCCCACCGCCCCAACCCGTGGGCGAAGGCTTCTGCCGAAGCAGCTACGTTTTACGCACGGGTCGACCTCTCCTCCTGACCAAGGAACTCAAAACTGATTTGTTTGAACAGGAAGCAGTCAGCCAAAGCGGATCGGACTCTGCCTCCTGGATGGGCGTTCCTTTGCGAACACCTACACGCACTATTGGTGTGTTGGCCGTGCAGCATTACGAGAAAGATGACGCCTACAGCCAGCGCGACCTCGAGTTCTTCTCATTGGTGGGCGATCAAATCGGCCTGGCGATCGAGCGGAAGCAAGCAGAAGTGGAACGCGAACGCTCGCAGCAGTTTCAGCGAGCACTCCTAGATGGCATTGGCCACGGAATTCATGGAATCGACAAGAGCGGAAACATCATTTTCGAAAATCCCGCCGGCGCCGAAATGCTGGGTTGGAAACCGAACGAGTTGATCGGCAGAACGGCGCATCCCATGATGCATTACGCGCACGGGGATGGCAGCGCCTATCCGGTGGAAGACTGTCCGATCCACGCCACTCTCAGAGACGGCGCTTTGCGGCGAGCGAGCGATGAAACCTTTTGGCGTCGCGACGGGACCTCCTTTCCGGTCGAGTTCACCGTGGCGCCCATTCGTGCGGAGTTTGACGACATTGCCGGCGCGGTAGTTGTCTTTGCCGACGTAACTGAGCGGAAAAAGGCCGAAACCGAACTGCGGCTGGCCAAGGAGATTGCAGAGGCAGCGAATCGGGCGAAGGGCGAGTTCCTCGCGAACATGAGCCACGAGATTCGCACTCCCATGAATGGAGTTATCGGCATGACCGGTCTCTTGATGGACACTCCTCTTAATCAAGAACAGCGCGAGTTTGCCAGGACCATCCAGACCAGCGGTGAAGCACTCCTCTCGATCATCAACGATATTCTGGACTTCTCGAAAATCGAAGCGAACAAATTGGAGCTGGAGGTGGTGAACCTCGATCTAGCCCACGTCCTTCGCGGAACGGTGTCGTTGCTGCAAACTCAGGCAAAGGCAAAGGGTCTTGAGCTAAGTGCATCCATCGATCCGGGGGTGCCGACGCGTTTACGGGGTG
>QHBM01000069.1 GCA_003244145.1 Chthoniobacterales bacterium | reverse complement strand
TCGACCAGACCAGTCCCAACACTATTACCCGAGCCCCGCACCACCGCCGTGTATTGGCCGGGGGCAAGGTTGGCGATAATCGCGGACTCCAGGTCTTTGGTCGGTGCGAGTCCGCTCGCGTTGATCTCCGCGAATTGATCGCCGGTGATGAGACCTCCGACCTGAGTGGTTTTCCAATCGTCATTCGAGGCAACCTTCACATTATTCCCATTATTCGCATCAAAGATGTCCAAGGTCGGATTTGCCAGGAAATCAGTGATCCCAAAGCCCTCCAGGAACGGGCCGAGTGCACGCACCAATATTTTCTTCGTCGAGCCGGCCGGCCCTTGCACGATGAACCCCTGGATTAGGGCGTTGGGATCCTTGCCGACAGGGAGTCGGGTCGAAACATTAACGGCGAGGCCCGGCGTCCCCGACGGTGTCGGAGTAGGTGTCGGATTAGGTGTCGGAGTAGGAGTGGCAGTTGGAGTAGGTGTGGGTGTCGGCAGTGGCGCAGCAGTTTGCGCCTCGAACGCACCGATGTCGGTGCCATCGCCTTGAGCGGCATCGGCTACGTTAGGATCGTTAAACGTTCGGGCAAAACCCGAGCCGCGCTGGTCGGTCGTAAGAATGCCCGTGAGTCCAACGCTCGTGCCCTTGTCGATGGCAGGGCTGCCAAAAACGAGTGCGATAGTTTGCGTTGGACCGCCGTTGTTTTTCAAGCCGGCGGGATCCAACTTTGGGTCGAGCAGTTGCGCTACAGTGCCGGTATGATCTGTCGGATCAACGAAACCGGTGCTACCATCCATCGCGCCGATCAGATTATAGCCGGTTGAGATAAACGCACCAGAAACATCCGGCCCTAAAGAGGACCCTCTGTTTGTAGCGACAATTGTGCTTTTAAGGTTAAACGTCTTTCCTGAAGCGTTACTAATACCGCCCGTATTGCTGCTGTCGGTAGAGTTGCCGGAGATGGTGCTGTTAGTGACGTTCGCTGTTCCGTTGTTAAAAATCCCGCCACCAGGTTGACTATTACCTGCAGCGTTGCCAGAGATAGTGCTGTTAATGAGATTCAAAGTGCCATGGTTAAGAATCCCGCCCCCGGGCCCTGCCGGCACGAAAATGGGGGGCTGCCCGGGCATGAGGCCGGGGACAAATGTCCCTTGTGTTTGGTTGTTCGATACAGTGCTATTAGCGACGTTGGTGGTGCCACTGTTAGAAATCCCGCCACCTCCACTCCCCAAGGCGAAATTACCCGTAACTGTGCAAGTGGTAATATTTACCGTGCCGTTACCGGAATTTTGAATCCCTCCGCCGCTCGTATCTCCTCCAGCGATAGTCAGTCCCGTGAAATTTACCGTGCCCGCGGCTGTCACATTGAAAATACGGAACGCCGGCGTGCCACTATCGCCACTGCGCAGCACGCCCAACAGATTCGCGCCGGGGCCGTTAATGGTCAGGCTCTTGTTAATCACCAACTCATTGCTCGTGAGGGTGATCGGGCTGACGACCTTGGACATATCAAAGGTAATCGTGCTGCCGGCGCAGGCATTGGCGATCGTGTCACGCAGTGAACCTGTGCCGCTATCATTGTTGTTGACGACCGTATAAGTGCCACTGCAACCCGCCAACTGGTCCGCCTGCACTTCGTACGCACCCACGTCGCTGCCGTCGCCGCCGTCGGTATTGGTGATGGTGGGACTGTCGACCGGCCGCGTGAAGCCGCGTTGATCGGTAGTAGAGCCACTGGAGTTACCGACCTCTAGGGCCGGGCTGCCGGGGAGCAGCGCGTGGGTCTTGGTCGGGCCGCCGTTGTCCTTCAAGCTGTCGAGCTTGATGTCGTTTTGATTAATCCTGTCGCCGGTCGTCAGCACGACGCTCGCGCCGGAAGTGGACCCGAATAGGTTATAGCCTTCTGACGTGAACGCCCCGCTCAGATTCGGAACGGTCGGAGCGGCGTTTTGGGCAATGATCGAGTCCCTCAGCGTGACAGTGCTACCAGTGTTGTAAATGCCGCCGCCCGGGCCCCCGCTGGCCGAGGCAAAATTAGCCGAGATGGTACTGCTGGTGATGGTAACTGTGCCGCTACCAATGTTGTAAATGCCGCCGCCGCCGCCGCCGTCGCCATTGCCGTTGGCCTTGTTGCCGGAGATGGTGCTGGTGGTAATCGTCACCGTGCCCGTGTTGAGAATGCCGCCGCCGCCAGAGGGGGGGCCGCCGCCGGTCGTGTTTCCGGAGATGGTGCTCCTTGTCAGGGTAAGCGTTCCCGAGTTAACAATGCCGCCGCCCCCGAAGACGGCTGTGTTGCCCGAGATCGCGACACTAACGAGAGACAGCGCGCCGCTGGTGTTAACGAGGCCGCCGCCAGCATCGTCGGGTCTGTTTCCGTTGGCGATGGTTAAGCCGGAAATAGCGACCTTCTGACTACTTGAGGTGTTGATGTTGAAGATGCGGAAACTCGGTGTGCCGCTGGCGGTGCTGCGCTGCACACTTAAGAGATTTGCACCGGGGCCAGTAATGGTCAGGCTCTTATTAATCATCAACTCATTGCTCGTGAGTGTGATCACGCTGTTCGGTGGCAGAGAGAAATTGATCGTGTCGCCACCGGCCGCGGTGGCGATCGCCTGGCGCAAAGTGCAACCCGCCCCGGGGCACGGCCCTCCCGCATCCGCGGCGCTCTGGACTGTGAACGTGTTCGCAAGCAGCGGCGCGGCACATAAAATCAATGCGGCAACGAAAAGAATAACTGCTGCTCGAGAAAGTCGCGGTTGTCGCCCCAGCCGGCCTGGACCGTGGCTGCCGCTCAAGGCGGCGTTAATGTCAGGCCCGGTGGTGGAAAGCATGAATGACTGCTCGTCAGTTGGTTTTCCGCTTCTGTGTGAGACTGCCATCTACCTAGATAAGACATCCCGAGAAAAACATTTCACCGGAGGCCTGGACTTCTTAGCGGAACCCGGGCGTTGCGCCTGTGCGGGCCTGTGGGCAACCTGTTCGCTTTGCTTGGGGACGGCGGGTTACAAGCCTGCTGTCCGAACAGCCAGGATGCCTATGTTCCGAAATCCGGGCTCCAACCTATCTCAGCGTTTACCGTCGAGGTTGGCCCACTCCCCGGACTGGATGAAGTTGGCCCAGTAGAAGGGGTGGAGCTGTGGGTTGCTCTTGAGCAAATGGAGCTGGACTTCGCGCAGAGATGCGCCGCGCCCCAGGCCCTGTTTCAGGTTGTGGTAATAGTTCGCCATCGAACGCCGCGTCGAGTAGTCGCTTACCGGCCAGAGACTCATGACCATAGATTCCGCGCCGGCGAGCACAAAGGCGCGGCGCAGGCCGTAAACGCCTTCGCCGTTTCGCACCTCGCCCACACCCGTATCGCATGCGGAGAGGACGGCCAACTCCGTGCCCCATAGATTCAGGCCCGACGCTTCCAAGGCAGTGAGGATTCCGTTGTCGCCCTCGCCGCTTCCGCGCCGGTTCGCACCGGCCAGCGCCAGGCCTGAGCGCAGCAGAGGGTTTCCGATGCCGGAGCTCGCGCCCGTGCCGCGCGCCGCTCCTGGCGGATTGCCGCCGGCGGGGCTTCCCGCGTCAGCCAGAAAGAAGCCATGTGTGGCGATGTGGAGGATACGCGGCGCCGCGACTCCCTTAACAGCGGATTCGGTCGCGTCCGCTCCGGTCAAAAGGCTCGCTTCGGGGAAGAGCGTCTGGATGCTTCGCGCTTCCTGCTCTGTCCCACCGAGTGGGGCGAAATAAACCTCGGAGAGCACGCGGGCGGCGGTCACGCTCTCGCGCCGGATATTGGGCGCGTCCGGTTCGCCGAACGATGGGTTGGCGACTATCAGCGGCTTGCCTTTACCGTCACGCGCCACTTGCATCCGCAGCAAGTCGCGCCCGCTCGTGAGATAGGTGAAAGAATAACGCTCGACTAAATACCGTCCCTCTTCGTCAACCAGGGCGGCGAACGGAATCAAATTTAACTCACCGTCGGGCGAGACGAGCAATTGCGTGGCATCGCCGACGAGCGCGCGGATGGACCGCATCACCTTCTCGTCCACTGTCCGCGCCAGGTCGCGCACGTCGTTCCGTTTCGGGTCGCGCAGAGCTTGTCGCAGTTTGTCAACGTCCGCGTCAATCGCCTGCGCCTCGCCTAACTCTTTCCATTGCACCTCGCCCTGGTTGCGGATGACATAGGCGGCGTAGCGTGGTTTCCCGTATTGTTCGTTGTCTTCCGCTTTTGGATTGAACGGACGATAAGTAGCAAACTCAATCAGGGCGGCATTGCTTGGGATTGCCGCCTGCACTGCTTTCAAGGTGACGGTTTGCGACTGAGCGCGAAATTCAGCGCTGCGCCGGCTGATTTCGGCTTCGAGTTGTTCGTTTTGATCTTCCAGAGCCTTGATCTGTTTCTGATACTCGGCCGCGTCCATTTTCTGCGGGCCGTTGAGGGCGAGCTTTGCTAGTTGTGCCGTTGCCGTGTTCAGTTGGTCAAGAAGCGCTTGGTCTTCAACGTTTAGACGCTGGCGCAAGGCCGCAAGACTGCCGGACATCGCATCCAGCACGCGCCCTTTGCGCTGCAAGATCACCTGCGCTGCCAGATCGCGCGCGGAGGGGTCGTGCGGCGCGAGGGTGACGTGCAAGGAAACGGTGCGGTCGGTGCGGTTAGCCAGGGAGTCGAAGTAGGCGAGCTTCTGTCGCTCCGAGCCGATGGCTAGATTCAACGTGAGATTCTTTTCGACTGCTTCATCCGTAAGTGTTTGAAATTTGATGGCGTTAGCGACATCGCCCATCGCGGCATAGGTAGTGGCGATGTTGCCGAGAGATATGAGTGTATTTCCATTATAGGCGCCTAACGCCTTCTCACACATCCCATGCACGCGCAGATGCAATTCCAGAGCTTTGGCGTATTCACTTCTGGACTTATAGATGTTTGCGATATTGTTGAGGATGGCTGCTACGTTGGGATGTTCCGGACCGACCGACTTCTCCAGGTTCTTCTCCGCGCGCCAGTATAATTCCAGCGCACGCGCGTAGTCCTTCTTCTGTTCCTGCGCGATGAGGCCGAGATTCTGTAGCGTCAGGGAAAGTTGACTGCTCTCCGGGCCAAACTTCTTTTCCGCAATCTCCAGTGCGCGCTGCAACAATGGTTCGGCGCGATCGTACTCTTTGTTCGAAACGTAAAGCAATCCCAGATTATTGAGCACCTGCACCAGCTGGAAATCATCAGGCTCTAACGTTTTGTCAGCGATCTTGAGCGCGCGTTGCAGTTCCTGCTCGGCCCGCACCATGTCTCCGCGGCGATAGTGCAGCGCTGAAATATCTCTCAACACCCGGACAACTCTCGGATGCTCTGCGCCTAAGGTCTGCTCGGTCAATGTGAGGGCTTGCTGTAACAGCTCTTCCGCCTCGGCGTACTTATTCGTGCGGTTATATACGACGCCTAAGTCCGCAAGGGCTCCAGCAGTTTGCGGATGCGCAAGACCCAGCATCTTCTTGTCAATTGCGAGGGCGCGTTGGAATAGCTGCTCGGCTTGCGCGTAATTGCCTTTGGCAAAATATAACTGACCTGATAGATCGAGCAGATAAGCGACGTACACATGCTCCCGCCCTAATTCCTTTTCGTTCAGCTCCAGCGCGCGGGTGAGGGGCGGGACCGCCTCGTCAAGTTTGCCCGCAGCGTAGAGGTTGAGAGCTTGCGTGCTGAGTTTGTGTGCCTCGTGCAGCTGGCGATCATGATCAGTCGCGGCCCGCACCTCCGTCAGCTGAATCTCGTAACGACCCGACACGCCCTTGATTTTCGCTTTGACATCCAGACGATAAGCGCCCGCCGTTTCGGCGACGAAATCCGCTCTCTCCTCTTCCTGCGGTCTCAACTCAGAATCGAACTCCGCAATTAATTTTCCGTCCGGAGCGAATAGTTCCTCGATGACATTAATTCCACGTTGCTGAACGGTCACGCTGGCGAATTGACCGGCGCTCAACTTGATTTGATAGCCCTGTATCTTTCCGCCAGAAGTCTCGAGCGCGACTGTCTTGCCGGCTTCAAGTGTCGTGACATCTTGCGTGCTTTCCGCGGATGTCGAGTTTTGCGCGGGGGCGGGAGCTACGGATAGGTTAGCGCCCTGAGCCTCTACGTTCGGGCGAGCAAGCTGCAGCCCTGATAGCAAGAATAAGATGAGAGAAAGACGTGGCATCTTCGTGACGCTCTGCCGCGGCTAAACTTATCTCACAACTTGAATGGATAATCACCGACGATTTCAGGTTCACCGTTAGCTGGGACGCCCGTAACTTGAAGAACGTAAGTCGTTCGCTTTAGCAGAGCGGCAGGGAAAGAAATGTCGAGAGCCTCGCCAGCGCCCGTCGCCTTTGCCGTCAGTTTAGCGCTGCTCCACAAGTTTCGGTTATTGGGTCGCTCGAGGAGCACTACCAGATAAGTCGGATAATCGTTCGACTCCAACTCCAGTTGAATCGCAACGTCCGTCGATGTTTTTGGAATCGAAAGAGTCGGAATCTGAGCGCTTCCACGCAAGGGCGGCGAAAGAATGACCGAGACCACCGGCTGCGATCGGCTGTTTAAACTCCACCAACCTCCCAGAGCCAGCAGGACCACGACGGCCGCGGCAAAGCTCCATCGCAAAACCAGACTCTGGCTTTGGAAGATGTTCAGCGAGGAAAAAAATCCGGCGGTGGCACGTTTCGGTTTTGATTCTGCAACCGCGACACTTTCAGAAACCCTGGCGGCGTTACGTCCCGCATAACTCTGGAAAGCTTTGGCAAACTCGACTTTCTCGCGTCTAAGAGGCGAAGCGAGATAATGAGATTGAAACCTTTCCAAACTGGCGCCCGTGAGCTCGCCTTGAATATAAGCGTCGACCAGGTTTTTCTCTGCAGCACCTAATTCGTCGGCAAAATCTGCGTCGGCAACACTCAAAGCATCGAAGCGTTCCGTCTCCGCTTCGGGTAAAGCCCCGAGCAAATACTGAATCACTTCTTGTTCGCTATGGGATGGTTCACTCATCTTGAGCAAAGGGCGGAATGATGTCCTCCGCTGACTCTGACTGAATTAAAGGAGAGCGCTGCCATTTCATACCTATTAGACAATATTGCAAAATCATTTCATGGCAGGCCGGCACACTGTCGCACGCACAGTTCGAGTTGGTCACGTATGCGGCAAGCGCGAATGCTCAACGCGTTCACGGTGATCCCCAACGCTTCGGCCAGCGCACGGCGGTTGTCGATTTTTACTCTTTCTTCCCCGAAGTAGTATCCGAAAATCAGTTTCCTATTCGCTGAATCTAACTTGCCGGCGCATTGATCCAGACACTCGAGCATTCGCTCCTTGATTTCCCGGTTGGTTTGATCTTCTCGCTCGTCGCGTGGTTCGCCGCGGATTTCACTGCGCACTGCTTGGTCCTTCGCTCGCGCCCGGAGATATTCCAGGAAGACAAAGCGAGCCAGGATGTAGCAGTATTTCGCGGGAGTCTCAGTCTCAAGCGCGCGCTCTTCCTCCAGCCTGCGGGCGACGCGATTCAGGGTCTCGTCCGCCAGCTCATCCGGCGTAAGACAGTTCTTGCGATCGAAGTAATCGACCAAACGGCGGCGCATTTCCAAAAACTTTTGACCCGCGGAATTAACGCCTTCATCCAGCCAGGCAAGGAGCCGGTGCAAGGCTTCTGGAGTAAGCGTCCAATCTTTCTTTAATTGTGTCTTTTGCACGGAAAACTCGCGATCGAATTCGGGTCTACCTACGATCTAATCGTAAACCCCTTTTCTGCGAAATAACTATTTGTGCCCACTGAGATGCGCCACGACTTCGATCTCGGCGGTTTGGGGGAACATGTCGAAGGGCGTTATCGAGATGACTTCGAAACGTTGCTGCAGTTCTGCGAGGTCACGGGCTAGTGTCGGCGGATTGCAGGAGACGTAGATCATCGTGCGGGGCGGGGCATCGAGAATGGCGCGCCGCATTTCGGCCGATAACCCGGTGGCGGGCGGATCGACGATCAGGGCGGTCGGTGTAAGTTCGTTTTTTTCCAGGAGCCAGCGCAGTTTTGTCGCGACATCGCCGGCGACGTAAGCCTCGTTCGCGCCCGTATCTTTTTGCGCAGCCTCAATGGCGAACCGGTCCCAATCGATTCCGACTACGCGTTCGAACGCCGGCGCGAATCGTTTCAAAAAAAATCCGGTGCCGCAGAAGGCGTCGATCAAAAGTTTTTCTTCGCCGATAAACATCTGGGCGATCTGTTCGGCCAACGCCTCGGCGACAGCGTCGTTGGTTTGCGCGAAGACGCGCGGACCGGAATGCGCGCGCAGGGTGTAATGGCCATCGCGCACGCGGCCCTTGCGTAATTGCGCGAGGGCCTCGTTCACCTCGGGCATCGCAATCGGACAGCGCGCGATGTCCATCAACTCATGAACATCGCGCCGGTAAAATCCGACGACGCTGTCTTCGGCGTGAACGGTGATGCGGTTCCGATAGCCGTAGGGAAGCGGCGAGGGGACACTGGGCCGCATCGGCGGGTCCGCCAATTTGCCGATGCGCCGCATGGCCTGCTCGACTTGGCGCGTTTTTATTTCCAACTGGTGCGCGTAGTCGATGTGTTGGTAACTGCAACCGCCGCATCTTCCGAAGTAGGGACATTCCGGAGCGACGCGATGAGGCGAGGGTTCGAGCAGCGCGAGCAGTTCGCCTTCAGCGAATTGCTTTTTCTCGCGCACGATTTCCGCGGAGAGGCGTTCGCCATCGATCGTGAAAGGAATGAAGACGGCTTTGCCTTCATCGCGCGCCACGCCTTTGCCGCCGAAGGCGATGTCCTGGATCTGGAGCTCGACGGTTCGCATCGATGCAGGTTCGCGTGAAGAAGGCGTCGCGTCGAATAGGGCGTTGCGCTGTAGGAACGGCGCTCTGTCGCCGTTCTACCGGAGTTATTTCACGCTTCGCGGTGCACGCCGACAGAGCGGCGCCGCTACAGTCAAGCATTCAGCGCGCGGGCGATGGCGGCTTCGAGTTTCTCCAGCTTCACCGGTTTCACCAAATGGGCGGAAAAGCCGGCTTCGAGGCTTTTGCTGATATCGCCATCCATTCCAAAACCGCTGATCGCGATTCCCGGGGTCGGAAATTTGGAGCGCAAATAACGCAGGAGATCCATCCCATTTCCATCGGGCAATCCGACATCGCTGATGAGCAGGTCGAATTGCACATTGCCGGCGGCCTCCATTCCCGTGCGCATGCTGTGGGCCGTGGTGACGCGATGGCCGCGGAGCGTGAGCAATCGCTCCAGCGCCGCGCACGTGTCGGGATGATCATCGACCAGGAGGATGCGAATCTTCGAAGGCGGCGTTTGCGCCGAAGCGGGAACTGGTTTCGCGCTCGACTCTTCCAGCGCGGCAGTTTTTATGGTGAGCAGAAACGTGGCGCCGCGACCGAGGCCGTCACTCTTGGCAATGAGCGACGCGCCGTGGGCTTGAGCGAGCGATTTTGAAATCGTCAGGCCAAGACCGAGACCGCCGAACCGACGCTGGAAGGATCGCTCCCCTTGCTCAAAAGGATTGAAGATTCGCTCCATGATTTCCGGTTCGATGCCGATGCCGGTGTCGGTAACAGCAATCGTGAGAATGTTCGGCAGATGATTCGCCGACGAGAGAGTGACGGCGCCGTTTTCGCCGGTAAACTTGATCGCGTTCTTGACCAGATTCCAAATGATCTGCTGGAATTTCGCTGGGTCGGCCTGGACCCGAAATGCCGTGGCCCGGAGGTCGAGCCGTACCTGAAGTTTTTTCGCATTCGCTTCGGCGGCGCACATCTCGACCACATTGGAAATGGCCTGGTGCGCATCCACCGACTCGAGCTGCAATTGCAATTTGTCTTTTGTGATCCGAGTCAGGTCGAGCAGATCGTCGATGAGCTGGCTCTCCAGCTCGATGTTTCGGCGCATCATCGCGAGCGTTGTTTCCAGTTGGGCTGGGGACGCTGATTCGGTTTTGAGCGCGTCGAGTGCGGCGAGCACCGGCGTGAGCGGCGTCCGCAATTCATGCGAAAGCATCGCGAGAAAATTGTCCTTGGTCCGGTTGGCGGCTTCGACTGTGGCACGTTGTTGTTCGATCGCCGCTTCCGCGCGCCGCCGCTCGGCCATGCCGGCCGCGAGCGCCATGGCGGTGACGATGAGAATGGCCGTGGCAGCTTGAAGCGCGACCAGCGACTGATTTCCATTTTCCATCACGAAAGGACCGTGCCCGTGCAGCGTCCCCCAGACGGCGAGGGCCGAAAGAATGAAAATACCCGTGGCCGTTTCGCGTGGCGTAAAACGGAAAGCAGTCCAGACGACAATCGGGCCACAGATAAATGCGATCGGATAATTTTTTGCGGAGCCAGGCAACCAGTCGCCGAAAACCATTTGGCCGAGGGCGAACAGCAGGAGGAATAACAGGACGACTTCCACGATCGCAGCCCTGTCCCAACGGCGTGTTGTTGCCGAATACCAAAGAACGAGAAGCGGGGCGACAATGAGATCGCCCGACATGTCGCCGAGCCACCAGGTCAGCCAGATGGCGCCGTAATTCGCCCACGGCGCAAAACCGGCGAAGGCCAGACTGGTCACGCCGAGCGTGGGGCTAACGAGAGTGCTGACGATGACGGCGAGCGCGAATTTGAAAACGCCTTGTGCACGATCGAACACACCCGTACCGCCGGCGAAACGATTTACGAGCCATGCGCCGGTCAGCGCTTCCAGGGTGTTTCCCGTCGCGATGCCGAAGGAAGTGAAAGCAGTGCCGGCCGTGGTCAAATTCACCAGAAAAGCGCCGACGAAAATCGCGGGCCACGCTCGATAGCCGACGACGAGCAAGGCCGCGAGCGCGATTCCGGCCGGCGGCCAGACCGGTGATGCGCTGGCGTGCAAAAACGCGAGCTTCAAGCTGAGCTTGCCGGCGACGTAATAGAGGACGGCGAGAATGCCGAGGGTCAGTGCCGTTCGAAGACGTCGTGAATGCATCGGCAGAGCCTGCTGCGAATCGTCCTATCACAAGGAGCGGCGGTTTACAAACTGCTCCGCTTCGTTCGCACGCTGCAGCTTTGGCGAAAGGAAGATGCTCGCCTCAGAAATTTATTTGGGCGTGACGGCCAGCCTTCCGTGCGTTTGCGCCTTGTGATCCTTAAGCGCAGATGCACGCCAACGCTCAAATACGTCGAGGTCGCGAGGCGCTTCGCGTTCGGACCAGCTCGGGCGACGCAGATATGTCCACACGTATGCGGGCATGAAACCTTTCGCGCCAACTTGGACCAATTGCTCCCAATAGGTGTCGTGCAGTTTCTTATCCTTGGCTTTCAATTCCTGATAAATCGCCGCAGCGTCCGATCGCGCCGAAACTTCTTCGGCGAAAGTGGGAATGATTTCGCCGGAAACGGGGAGAGGAAGTTTGTGCTTCTCGCGATAAGCCGTCCGCGCCATGAGGTAGCCAAGCCAAATCGTACCCGCGCCTTCGGCAGATTCGCGCGGATCCCATTCAATTGCGATGCCGCGCTCGGCCGCCATCAAAGTTTGCAGCCCGATCGCGAGAAACAAGGCGGCGTAGAATGCTCGACTCAAAGACACGGGAATATCCGTGCAGTTCGATCAGTACATCCGAACGTACGGATACTTCGATTCGTTGCCGAGCTCGGGCGGGAACTCTTCGTATCCGGCATGGATGTAGGGGATATGCGGCGGAAGGATGGGATAGTAGGTCCCGCGATTTACAGGGAACGGAAAGCTGAAAATCTCGAACAGTCCCGCATGAAAACGCATGTAGCTGCGGCCCAATCCGCGCACGACGCCGTAACCGCCGGCGGCGGAATTTCCTTCGCGCTCGTTAACTCTGGCAATGGTCACCGGCAACTCCGCGATGCCGAAAACCACGTTCGAAATTCCGCGGCCGAGTTTTCGCGTCGGGCCGTAATCGTTCGAAGGAGGATCCTGGATATCGGCGAAGGCATATGACGCGAAGCCGAGGACGACTGCAGCGGCGAGCAGGTTTTTCATAGCTTCTCCAGCTAAATGACTTTCGCGCGAAAAGGCAACTTCAGATTTGGTCCGCGGTCCGGGCCAGTCTTCGGGTCGCAAGCATCGAGACCGTGATCGTGATGGCCAGAACAATGATGATGATGATGAGCGAGATCCAGTTCGGAATCGAAAAATGATCGTGCAGGATCATTTTTGTTCCCACAAAACCGAGGATGATGGCGAGGCCGGTCTTGAGATAAATGAAGCGATCGACCATGCGCGCCAGCAGGAAGTAGAGCGAGCGCAATCCGAGAATGGCGCAGATGTTCGAGGTGTAGACGATGAATTGATCGGTCGTGATCGCGAAGACGGCCGGGATGGAATCGACGGCGAAGATCAGATCCATCACGTCGACCAGGATCAGAACGAGCATGAGCGGCGTGAACATCAGCCGGCCGTTGAGACGAATCGCGAAACGGCGCCCGTGGAATTCGCGCGAGATCGGCAGCATTTTTCGGCAGAACCGCATGAAGAAATTTTTCTCGAAATCGAGCTTGGCATCGCGGTCGAAAAGCATCCGCAAACCGGTGAGGAGGAGAAAAGCGCCGAAGATGTAGAGGACGAAATGGAACCGTTCCACCAGGGTGACCCCCAGCCAGATCATGACCCCGCGCATGACGAGGGCGCCGAGAATTCCCCAGACCAGGACGCGATGCTGGGAGCGGGGCGGGACGCGAAAGTAAGTAAAGATAAGAACGAAAACGAAGATGTTATCGACGCTTAAGGAGTATTCGATGACGTAGCCGGTGAGAAAATCGAGGCCGGCCTCGTCGCCTTTGGATTTCCAGACCAGGAAATTAAAAGCGAGCGAAAGAACGACCCAGACGAGGCTGCGCTGGATCGCCGCGCGCATGCTCAATTCGCGATTGCGGCGCTTGAAACTGATCAGGTCGACGGCCAGCGCGAGGAAGACGCCCACGTGGAAGGCCACCCAAAACCAGATGCTCGTGGACACGGCGCAGACCGTCCCATGCAGTGCACTCGGTCGCAATCCTAAAGCGTTGGAGCATCGTCGATTCGCTCCGTCTGTCGGCCGCGACAGGCGCCTCGAGCGACGTCGGCAATGGTCTGCAGATCCAATTTCCGCTCGCGCAATCAAGCGTTCTTCGTAGCTTGTTCGTCCCGCATGGATGCCGAATTGGAAAAGCTGGTCGAATCAGGAAAACTCACCGCGCGCGCGGCTGATCAACTCGAAAAACTCAAGCCCGGCACTTTTTGCCTTCACAAAAGCTGGGGCTTCGGCCGGGTGGCCGAGTGGAACCTTCTCCTCAATCAAATCCTAATCGATTTTCCGGGGAAGAAGGGGCACGGCATGCAGTTACCGTATGCGGCGGACAATCTTCTTGTCATTCCGCCAGAACATTTCCTGGCGAAAAAAGCCACGGACCTTAAAGGCGTCAAAGAGCTGATAAAAAAAGATCCGACCGCGCTCGTCCGAAATATTCTCGAAAGCCTCGGCGGTTCCGCCACGGTCACGCAGATCAGCCAGCTCATGGTTGGCGATATCTTCAACGAGCCGGAGTGGAAACGCTGGTGGGATTCGACCAAGAAACTCCTGAACAAGGAAGGCTACTTCCTGATCCCGACCAAGAAAAACGAACCGATCCAGCTCCGGGGTGAAAAGGTTTCGCGCGCGAATGAGCTGATGACTTTCTTCGATCAGGCGCGCCAGCCGAAGGAGCAGGCGGCCGCGCTCGACCAGATCATCAAGTTTCACCACGAGTTCGACAAACCGGAGACGCAGTTGCAGCCGATCATTGCCACGATCGAAGAAGCGGCGGCGCGGAACCAACGGTTGAATCCGGCGCTGGTTTTCGAGCTGGTGATGGCGCGCGACGATTTGATCGAGCGCTGCCCCAAGCTCAAAACGACCAACCCCGATCTCGCGCTGGCCCGGTTGATCGTGGAGGAGGAAGCGCGGCTGATTACGATTTTGCCGAAGCTGCCCGCGAGCAAGGAGCGCCGTGTTCTGCATGCGTTACCGGCGGCGCTGGGCCCGGCTTGGACGACGCGCGGGCTTCAGTTAATGCAGAGCAATCACGCGCGCGCGGTCTTGCAAATACCGCGCGTGTTTGTGGAGGCGGGTTTGCAGGATGAACTCCGGGCGTTTTTGCAGCGCGGCATCCGTGAGCATTCGGTCACGAGTGAAGTCCTCGTCTGGCTCTGCAGGGAACGAGAGGGCGAATGGCGCGATTTGATGACGCCGGATTTGCTCGGCGCAATTTTGTCCGCGCTCGAGCGTGACCAGCACAACGAGAACAGCCGGGGCAGCAAGTTGCGCGACCTGTTGCTCGACGATCGTGAATTGATTCCCGACATGTTTACCGGGGCCGAGGTCGGCGTGGCGCGGGACGCCATGCGGCGGTTGATGTTGACTCCGGTCTTCGACGAGCTGACGAAGCGATCTCTCCTCGCGCGCATCATCAAACTTTATCCGGCCCTGGAAAGCGTCATCACCGGCGAACAGAAGGAAGAGAAGAGCGCCGCGCTCGTTGTTTCCTGGAGCAGCCTGGAGAAACGCAAGACCGAATACGAAGAGATCGTGAACAAGAAGATTCCGGAGAACAGCAAGGAGATTGGCATCGCGCGTTCCTACGGCGATCTGCGCGAAAATTTTGAATTCAAGGCAGCGAAGGAAATGCAGGCGGTCCTGATTCGGCGAAAATCGGAACTGGAGACCGCTCTGCACAACGCGCGTGGCACCGCTTTCGAAAGTCCCGATACGACGCAGGTTTCCATCGGGACGATCGTCACGCTGCGCGATTCCGAATCCGGCGAAGAAGAAGTTTACACCGTCCTTGGTGCGTGGGACGGCGATCCCGACCGCTGCATTATTTCGTATCAGACGGCGATTGGCCAGGCCTTGCTCGGCCACAAAATCGGCGAAATCGTGACGCTGGGCGACGACCAACAGACGCGGCGCTTTGCGATCATGTCGATCGAGCCGGCCCCGGTCGATGTCACCGCTCCGGATCCGTCGCTGCCGGAAGTCGTCGCGGCCGAGCCCGTGGCAGCGGAATAATTATCGTCCTGCGCCGGGGCTCGCGTTTAACAACGAAACAAGAATCCAACCGACGTAGACGACAATCGCCACGGCGGCGATGATCAGGATTGCCCGCAGCGGTGCCGGCATTTGTTTGCGGCGGAAGACGACGATCAGAAATCCGAGCGCCGCCAGCCCCGCGAAAATCAGGAACAGGATTCCGATCACGTGGCCGGCATGGTCGTTTCACCTTGCGGAACCGGCAAGCAATTTCCGATGATGCCGGGATGAGCACTCGAATCAATCACCTGGCTGTCTGGATTCTCGTGATCGTCCACCAAGCGATTGGTTTCGGATGGTATGCCGCGTTTGGCAATGTGTGGCTGAACTACCACGCCAAGACGATGACCGACATCGAACAGCCGACTGATTTCATGCCGTATGCGATCGCGATCGCCGCGTCCATCTTTGTGAACTACGGCTTGGCTCGGCTCATGAGCGTCTTTGAAGCCACCAGCGCCATTTGCGGTTTGAAAATCGCGCTCGGCTGCTGGTTCGCATTTCTCTTCGTGGAGCACGCGGCAGTCTCCGTCTTCTCTGCCTTTGGCACGAATCCCTGGCCGCTCATCCTTATCGATATGGGCAGGCCATTCGTCGCATTTGCCGTGAGCGGTCTGGTTCTCGGCGCGTGGCCGAAGCGTGCGCCTATCGCGACTGGACAATAATCTGGGGTTCACGGCGACAGATCGCCGTGGCTACAGCGCCTTCGAGTAGCTTTATTCTTCTCCGCAATCCTCTACACTCAGAACCAATGCCTGCTGTTTCCGTGGGAGAAATTGTCGATTATGTCGATGGCCATTATGTGGGCGAGCGCGAACGCACGGTCACCGCCGTCGCGCCTCTCGCGCACGCGAACTCCGAGCAGCTCAGCTTTCTGAGCAATCGCAAATACGTTGCCGAACTCGCCGCGACCAGGGCCGGCGTCATTTTGGTCCCCCACAAAATCGAAGGCGACGATAAGCGTTGGATTCGGGTGGACGATCCGTACTTCGCGATCGCTCGGATTATGACAAAATGGTTTGGGGCGCGGCCAATGCCGAAGGGCGTTTCGGACCAGGCCTCAATCGCTTCGAGCGCCAAGATAGGAGCAAATGTGGCGATCGGTCGGTTCACCACGATCGGAGAGAACGTCGTGATCGGGAACAACGTCACGATTTTTCAAGGTGTCTCAATCGAAGCCGGATCGTCCGTCGGCGATGACTGCATCATTTATCCGAACGTCACCATTTACGACGGGACGCTCATCGGCCGCCGCTGCATCATTCACGCCGGCGTCGTTATTGGGTCGGACGGCTACGGCTTCGCCATGCATGACGGCAAGCACCACAAGATCCCGCAGATCGGAATCGTTCGCATCGAAGACGACGTCGAGATCGGCGCCGGGACCACGGTCGATCGGGCTGCCCTCGGCGAAACCGTGATAGGCGAGGGAACCAAGATCGATAATCTGGTCCAGATCGGCCACAACGTGAAAGTCGGAAAGCATTGTCTCCTTGTTTCGCAGGTCGGGATCGCCGGCTCCACGGAGTTGGGCGACCATGTTTTCGTCGCGGGCCAGAGCGGTTTCTCCGGCCATCTTAAGATCGGTCATCGCGTGCAGGTCGCCGCGAAGAGCGCCGTCCTCGAAGATGTTCCCGACGACACCAAAGTCATGGGTTCGCCCGCCATGCCCTTCAACGAATTCGCTCGCCAGCACGCCGCGTTGAAGCGCCTCGCTAAAAAAAAGCAGTTTTAGCTGCCGCTGTCTCCAGCGGCAGGCGGTCTAGCGTGTCCTTCGCAGCTCGGCCCGGCCTCACCCCACTCGCGCGAGATATTCCTCCGACGGAACACAGGCTTCCAGCCTGTGCGGCCAACGGGCGTCTCTCCCGTTGGCTCTATTCTTTCGCGGGCCCTGGCATCGGCTTCAATCCCACTCGTGCCAGGTATTCCTCCACCCGCAAAAGGTTGGCTGAAGCGCGTTGGACGATCTTGAGCAGATTATCCATCGACGACACTTCCTCGAGTTGTTCCGCCAGGAACCACTGGAGAAAATTGATCGTGATATAGTCATTCTCAGAACGCGCCAGCTCCACCAGTGCATTGATCTGATGCGTTACCTTCACCTCCTGATCGAGCGAGAGCTTGATCGCTTCCTCCGCCGTCTTGAAAGTCGGCTTGGGCGCATCGATCGCCGGAATCACCACGCGCCCGCCCGCATCGACCACGTATTTGATGAAACGCATCGCGTGATCGTTCTCCTCGGCAGCCTGCCGGAAAAAATGCTGGGCTAACTGCGGAAGTGCGTCCGCCGAGAAATGCGCCGCGATCGCGACGTATTGCATGGAAGCGCTGAATTCGTAACCGATCTGCTCATTGATGGCGTCGATCACTTTTTGGCTGGTGAGCATAGAAACCTTTCGTTGAATGAATAGTTCTCTCTTAATGCAGATGCGGGTGGAATCAAACTGCGGCGGGCGGGCGGGCCAGAAAAGCAAAATGCCCGATGAGTTACCTCACCGGGCATTTTGTTCTGGCGACGTCCTACTCTCGCACAACCTATCGTCGCACTACCATCGGGGCTGCAGCGTTTCACTTCCGTGTTCGGAATGGGAACGGGTGGGTCCACTGCGCTAGAATCACCAGAGTCCGTAACCGGGGGGTATTTCGGTGCCTTCGCATCGAAACCCTTTCGATCACGACCTCTGGCGGTCGCCAAATTTCCAAAGAACCGCCGCCGATTCTCTGAGATCTACATACAGGAAGTGTTCCGCATTTAAGGCTTCGTTTTCGTTAATTATTTAGAAGTCATTCCTCTCAATTTGCCGCCGTCCCACTTGCGGGGGACGACGGGTTAATTGAAAAGTAAATGACCAAGCCGAACGAGTTATTAGTATTACTTAGCTGAACGTATTACTACGCTTACACCAGTAACCTATCAACGTGGTGGTCTACCACGACTCTTCAGGGAGAACTCATCTTGGGATAGGCTTGGCGCTTAGATGCTTTCAGCGCTTATCCTTTCCGAACATAGCTACCCGGCACTGCTCTTGACAGAACAACCGGAACACCAGCGGTTCGTCATACCCGGTCCTCTCGTACTAAGGTATGAACCCCTCAATTCTCCTGCGCCCACAGTGGATAAGGACCGAACTGTCTCGCGACGTTCTGAACCCAGCTCGCGT
>QHBM01000005.1 GCA_003244145.1 Chthoniobacterales bacterium | reverse complement strand
GCTTTGGAGGGTTATCGTGCAACTACCTAACGATAACTCCGGCGAACACCATGAATGTTCGACAGTAGACTTCTACGTAGTTCTCACAATCGCAGGGGGAATGGCCTTCGCTTAAAAGAGTATGGCCATGCAGCGAATCATATCATCTCCTGCCCTTCTCACCCGGAAGAGAAAGGTCTTCCGGGTGGCGATCGTGTTTATCTCACTATTTTCTGGGGTTGTCGGCGGGACCAACGGAGCGGCTGTGTCCGAAATTATCGCGGTGAAAATTCCGCCGCCGCCAGCGCGTTTCACATTCAGTGGTTGGGTTGAAACCGGTATCACGGCGAATGCAGACGATCCGAAGGACCATCAGAATTTCGGCCACCTCTTTACCGATCGGTCGAACGAGTTCCTCCTAAATCAAATCGTCCTCACCGCGGAACGCACGCTTGATCCAGCGGCCACGGGTTTTGACTGGGGTTTCAAAGCGCAGGCGCTCTACGGGAGTGACGCGCGCTACATTCATTCGACCGGGTTTCTGCAAAACACCCAACACGACATCGTGCAGCCGGACCTGGTGGAGGCGTGGGTGCTTCTTCATGCCGCGATAACCGGCACGGCGGGCGGGCTGGATGTGAAGATAGGAAAGTTCATCACACTCGAAGGCGTCGAAACGATTGATCCGCGCACTAACATTTTTTACTCACACAGTTACATCTTCAATTATGCGCTTCCGATTAACCATACCGGCGTCATCAGCACGCTGCATCTGGCCAAGTGGATCGATCTTTACGGCGGCGCGACTCGCGGCGTTAACACGGGAACGACTGATAACAATGGGTCGGCCGCTTTTCACGGCGGCGTCGGTTTTAATTTTGCCGATGGCAAATTAAGTGCGCTGGCGACGACGCACATCGGTCCCGAAAATCCGAACAACGACCACGACCTGCGTTACCTCAATGACCTGGTCGTGACCTGGAAGCCGACTGAAAAACTGACCGCGGTAATCGACTTTGCTTTCGCCGAAGACGAAAGCGTATCTGGAGGGGCGAAGGCTTATGGCGCGGCTGGTTATCTGAGCTACGCCGCGAACAACTGGCTCACCCTGGGAGCCCGCGCGGAAATCTATCGCGACGAGAAAGGATTCTTTGTTGGAAGCTTTGCCGGCAACGATAACTTCATCGATATCCAGCGCGGCAAAACTAACGCGCTCGACTCCCGCACTTTTTTCCAGCCCGGCACCTTCACTGAAATAACCGTCGGCGCGACGATCAAGCTACCTACGCCAAAACCGTTCCTTGGCATCTCGATCCGGCCCGAGATCCGCTACGATGCCGCGCTCACTTCCGGCCGTCCATTTTCAGATCGGCGGCAGCCCGAACAGTTGACCTTCGGGCTTGACGCGGTCCTGAAATTCTAAGGCGCCTCGACCATGACTCCAATCTGATTACGCATGAAAAGAAAACTCTCCGCTCTTCGCTCCATTGATCACTCCCATCCGCGCACCGTCGGCTGGTTCGGCACCACGTCCGTCGCGATGGGCGGCATCAACCAAAGTTTATTTCTACTTGGCGCGCTCTTCGTCGGCCAGGGCACGATACCAGGACAGGGGAGCGCGGCGGTCGTGTTGCTTGGGGTTGGATTGCTCTTGAGCTGGGCGGCGACGCCGGGCTGGACGGAACTGATTCTAATGTATCCGAACCGCGTTGGCGGGATCGCGGCGACGTGCGCGGAAGCGTTCCGGCCCTACAGCCCGGTACTCGCGAATCTCACCGGCGTTTGTTACTGGTGGGGCTGGGTACCGACCTGCGGTCTCACTGCCCTGCTTGCGTCTTCGGCGATCCAGCAATTGTATCTGCCATGGGTTTCCGTGCCGATCCTCGCGTCGGGCATCGTGCTGTTTTTTACCTTCATTAGTTTGTGCGGTGTAAAATGGGTGATGCGGCTGGCGATGCCGATTGCCACTATATCCGCGACGCTCGCGTTTCTCTCCGCAGTGGTCCCGATCTTTAGCGGCAACGTTGACTGGCAGCAGTCGTTCACCTTTCACCTCACTGTCCCGTTCTCGGGCTGGTTCGGGCAAGTGACGAGCATCATGGCCGGGCTTTATCTCATCGGCTTCGCCGCGCCCGCGTTTGAGCAGGCGGCCTGTCACGTGGGCGAGACGATCGATCCAAACAAGAACGTGCCGCGGGCAATGTTCGCCAGCGCCGGACTGGCATCGCTCTACTTCATCGTGCTGCCCATCGTCTGGCTGGGGGCGCTTGGACCGGAACCGCTGGGAAGGGAACTCGCCATCGTGCTCGGGCCGACCTTTGCACCGTTGCTCGGCGGGGCGGCCAAGGCGGCGGCCATCTGGTTCATGATTTTCAATATGCTCCACGGTACCATCGCCGCGCTGGCGGGTGCGTCGCGCACCCTGGCGCAATTATCCGAGGATGGGCTACTGCCGGAATTCCTGGCCGCGCGCTCGAAGACCGATGCGCCGTGGACCGCGACACTTCTCACCGCGGGCATGGCCATCGTATTTCTCTGGCTGGGCGATCCTATCTGGCTGATCGCGGCGGCCAACCTCACCTACCTCATCGGCATCGCCCTCCCGAACGTTGCCGTCTGGTTGCTTCGCCGGAACGAACCGCAGATGGAGCGACCTTACCGTGCGCCGCGCGGTACGATCATGCTCGGACTGCTCGCCACCGGCGCATGGGCGCTTACTGCGATCCTGGGCTTTCAACAATTCGGTCTGCCGACTGTGTTAATCGGCATCGTCTTTGCCTATTCCGGTGCGCTGCTTTACGCCTGGCGAAAATTTTCCGATCGTCGGAAAATGGGTCTGCCCGGGATCGCGCGCACGCTCCACCTCAAACTCACTGGCGCGATGCTGCTCGTGCTTGTCCTTGATGCCGTGGGTTACTTAATCGCAGTCGCCCATGTGCCGACGAATCACGGAGCGCTCATCGTAATTCTGGAGGATACTTTTGTGGTTGTCGCGCTGCTCACGTTCGCCGTCGGCCTGATTTTGCCGGGCATGATCGCGCATTCCGCTGTCGAAGTCTCCAAGGCCGCCGACAAGTTGGTGAAAGGCACGCTGGCCGATTTCACCCGCGCCATGCAGGCGCTTGCGGCAGGCGATCTCGAGGCAGCAAAAGCACACTTCGATGTGATACCTGTGGTGGTCCATTCGCGCGACGAGGTCGGCGACATGGCACTGAGTTTTAACAAACTCCAGGAGGAAATCGGACGCGCCGCATGCGGATTGGAAGGTGCGCGCGAGGGGTTGTCCGACGCTCGCGGCGCGCTCCTTGAGACGAACGAGCGCCTCCAACTGGAGCTCACGGAACGGCACCATGCGGACTTTGCGTTGCGCGAGGCGCATGAGGAATTATTGACCGCCAAGCACGCGGCGGAGTCCGCGAACGTGCTCAAGAGCGAATTCCTCGCCAACATGAGCCACGAGATTCGCACGCCGATGAATGGGGTTATCGGCATGACTGGCTTGTTGCTCGATACCCCACTCGATCAAGACCAGCGTGAGTTCGCGGAGACGATCCAGACCAGCGGTGAAGCGCTCCTCTCGATCATCAACGATATTCTGGACTTCTCGAAACTCGAGGCCGGCAAACTGGAGTTGGAAATTCTGGACATCGATCTGGCGGATGTTCTTCGGGGGACCGTTTCGTTGCTGCAAACTCAGGCAAAGGCGAAGGGTCTCGAGCTAAGTGCATCCATCGATCCTGAGGTGCCGACGCGTTTACGGGGTG
>QHBM01000049.1 GCA_003244145.1 Chthoniobacterales bacterium | reverse complement strand
GTTCGAATCCTGGTGGGCCCAATTCTCGCTCTACCTATTTTCTTGTGCGCGTGTCTTGGAAAATTTAGGCTCCAATTCCCGTTTTTCCTAGGTAACCGTTGACAAAATTGCGCGTCGTTACAATAATGCCGCGTGTTGAAAAAATTCATCCCGCAAAAGCCCCTGTCGTCGATCGGAGAAGGATCGTTAAGCGCGGGCACTGAGGAGAACAATGGTCTTGCTCAGCGCGAAGAACCACGGACATCACCACCAACAATCGATCCAAAAAAATATATGGCTGAACATTCTGGCAAAGACATTCTCTCAAGCGACGTCGAGATTAAAGGCTCGATCAAATTTCAAAAGGAACTGCTGATTGACGGCAAGGTGGAGGGCGAAATCAATTCCGATGGCGTCCTGACCATCGGGGAGAACGCCGACATTCGCGGCGAAATCAAAACCAAGTCGATCACCGTTTACGGCAAGGTCCAGGGGAACATCACCGTGGGTGAGCGTTGCGAGCTCAAATCGCGCTGCACGCTCCAGGGTGATTTGAAAGCCGCGCGCCTCGTCATCGAGGAAGGCGCGACCTTCATCGGAAAATCCGAGGTGACCAGCGCCGCGGGCGGCGTTAAGAGTGCCGCCACGACGCCGGCGCGACCGGAGATCGTCCGTAACGAAGAGCCGGCAGCGCCTCCGAAGTCGGCCTTCGGCGCTCGAGTTTAACCTCTCGCCTAGCGCCTCCAGTGGCAAAGCCGTCGCCTGCAAAAGTCAGTGTGGATTGTCCACACTGTGGCTTTAAGCAGATGGAGTATGCGGCGGCCAAGAGCACGATGTGCCGCCATTGCGGCTCGCACTTCGCGCCCGCCGCGCCGAAGCAGGAGATCCGCCTGCGCTCCAAGGACGAGCCGGTCGCGGCCGCGCCCGATCCGTCGATCCTGCGCAAGCTGGAGGGCTTTTGGACCAAGCATCACAATTCGGAGATCGAGTGTTTTGAGTGCAAGGCGAAGCAGGAAGTCAGCTCCGCCGCTTCATCGACGTTTTGCCCGAAGTGCAGCACGCACATCGATCTGCGCGATTACAAAGTCGCTACCAGTTTCAGCCGCTCGATCAAAACCCAGGGTGAAATCCACGTCACCGCGAAAGGCGATCTCGCCAGCAGCAACGTCACCTGCCGTTCCGCGATCATCGAAGGGAAAATGCGCGGCAACATGAACTGTCTCGGGACTGCCACGATAAATTTCATCGGCAAGATTCCCGGCCGGCTCACCGCCGAACACATCCTGATTGAGCGCAAATCCGACGTCCATTTCTTCCGGCGGATTCGAGTGAAGAGCATCGAGATTCGCGGCCGGATGACGGGAGAAATCATCGCGGAAGCAGCCGTCATTATTCATCGCAACGCGATGTTGGACGGAAACGTCACGGCGAAATCTATTTCAGTGGAAAAGGGCGGGATATTCACGGGCCAGTTGGTCATTGGAAGTGCGGGCCTGACCCAGGCGGAGCTGCTTCCCGAAGCGAAACCGGCGGCAGCGGCGGCGCCGGAAGAGGTCGCACCCGTGGCCGTGCCGCATCCACTGCCCGCGACCTAGCTAGTGTCGGGCGCAATGCAAAAACTGCGTCCACGCAGTCCCTACGAACGACTCGGCGGGTTCGTCCATCTGCCGCGTTTGATCGATAAGGCCAGGCTTCATCGCAAGGGATTGCTCGATGGCTACAACTACAAAACGACCGGGTTCGATAAGCATCTGCTCGCGTTTCTGAAGTTGAATCCGGATGCGTTCGAAGAAGCCGCTCATCGACTCGATGACGACGTGGCCATTCTCGATTGGGTCAACACAAACGGTGCGAAACATTCGCCGGACGCGATCGAGCATTGGAATGAAGCGATGATTTCCCGGCAACCGGATACAGCGGCGAAGAAAGCGCGCTTCCTCCATTTTCTCAAGGAAGCCGGCGGCGCAGGGCGGAAGGATATCCGGACCTACTTCGACCTGATCGAGTTCGATGAGGGCCGACTGAGGTAGGGGCGGTTCACCGAACCGCCCGTCAGTGGCGACGCACAAGTCCGGGCGATTGGGGTCAATCGCCCCTACCTCGGTTCGAGAACGGCCGACGGAAGCGATGGATCAGAGCGCGAACTTCGCGAAAATCTGGTTCGCTTCCTCGAGCGTCTCTTTGCTGCCGATGTCGAACCAGGTCCCTTTGATTTGGTACGCCTTCACTGGTTTGCGCGGGTAAAGCCAATGGATGAATCGGCCCGGCTGATCCGGATTATTTCCGGCGGCGAGGTACGTCGTGAAAAGCGACAGGATCTCCCGCGAAAAATAATAGAGCGCGATTCCGGCCATCGTGTTCTTCGGTTCCGGCGGCTTCTCTTCGAATTCGGTAATGATCCCGTCTGCATCGACTGTGATGCTGCTGTATTTCTTGATCGCCTCGAGATCGCCCACGTCGTAGGTCGCCAGCGTCGCTTCGGATTTCCTGGCTTCGCTCGCGAAATTCAGCAGCGATTCGCTGAAAAGATTATCGCCCGCCACCACAATGAGATCGTTCGCCGCCAGATTTTCGCGGGTGACCACGAGAGTAATGTCGCCGATCGCGCCGAGTTTGTCGGAGTCGTCGGTCGAGCCGTCATCGATGATTTTGATCGCGAATTCGGGTTTCTTTTGCCGGTAAACGTCCGCCCAGGCTTGAAAATCTTTCACGAACTTGCTGTTGGTGACGACGTAAACGGTTTCGAGATCGGGAACTGGCGCGAGATTGTCGAGGACCCAATCGATCATCGGTTTGCCCGCGACCTCGAGGAGCGGCTTTGCCTTGTTCAAGGTCAGGGGATAGAGGCGCGTGGCGTAACCAGCGGCGAGGATGAGGACATTCATGAGGCAGCGTGAACCGGCGGAGAAGCTAGGCTGGAAGGACGATGCGGCTAGCGCGATTTCGTTTCCGACCGGTCTCCATCTCCGCCGATCGCCGCGCGATGCAAGTGTTCCTGTAAGGCGGCGATCCGGAACGCGTCGGTAATTTTCCCGCGCGTTGTCAGGTCCGCGACGTAGAAGGTGTCGATGGCCGCGCCCTTTTCCGTGCTGATGCGGGAGAGCGCGATCGAAACGCGTTCCTCGCCAAAGGCGGTGAGCAGCTCATACAGCAAACCGAGCCGGTCGGGCGTTTGGATTTGAATGAGCGTGTAAGTCGGATGGGCCTTGTTCTCAACCGTAATGCGGGTCGGGAAGTCGAGGCCGTGGCGGCTGTGTTTCGCGATTCGGCGCCGGGCCTGGTCCAGTAACGGCGCGAAATCAAAATTCTCGTCGGCCACCGCCTGGCGCAGGGTTGATTCCACGTGGGCCTGATCGCGTTTGTCCGTGACCGCGCGGAATTTTGGATCGCACACGCGGAAGATGTCGAGCACGACGTTGTCGCCGCGGGTGTAGATATCCGCGCTGAGAATGTTGAGCGGGACCACGGCGAAAGACCCGGCAATTTTCGCGAGAAGCGCCTGCGCATCCCACCCGCAAAAGGAAGCGATGCTGTGGCCCTGTTCCGGAAAAGCCTGCCATGCGGCCGCCGGAGCAAGAGGCGGCTCATCGCGCAGATAAAGGTTTTCCAGAAAGCGCCGGAAGAGTTTCAGGTGCGAAACAATCTCGTCCACATCGAAAGCTCGAAAATAATTGTCGGGCATGAATTCGAAATGCGCCTCGACCTCTTCGGCGTATGCGTCGCCGAGATTTTCGGTCACGCTCTTCTGCGAACGTTCGCGCTCGATCTTCGTCTGCTCGAAAAATGCTTCCTGGTCGGAAAGATATTGCGAAGTGGCGTGGTAAAGCTGCCAGACCAGCGTCTCCTTCCAGTCGGACCAGGCGTCCGCGCTCGTGCCCTGCCCATCGGCGAGGGTCAGCAGCATCAGCGCGTCGAGATTCTTCTGGTCCCGTACGATGCGGGCGAACTCGACCGCTGTTTCCGGGTCGTCGAGATTTCGCTGCTGCGCCATGTTGGAAAGAGTGAGGTGATGGTCCACCAACAAAATGAGGGAACGCCGCTGGGGCGCGGAAAGCCGGAGCCGCACCGCCGCGCCCTGGGCAAAAAGCGCGCTCGCTTCGGCATGGGGACGCGCTCCCACCGCTCGGCCGGTGTCGTGCAAAAGAATCGCGAGGTAGAGGACAAACGGGTCGTCCAATTTGTGAAATAATTCCCGGTAAGCTCTTAGCTTCGGATCTTCCGTCTGCATCACCTGATCGAGCTTGTCGATGCAGACGAGAGTGTGTTCGTCGGCCGTGTAGCGATGAAAAAATTCATGCTGCACCAGGCAGGTGAGCTGGCCGAACTCCGGAATGTAGCGGCCGAGAAAATCAACGCGGTGCATCATCCGCAGGACTCGGCCGACTTCGCCTTTGCGGGAAATGATGGACTTGAAAATTTCCTGCGGGCCGCGCGCGTTTCGAAATGTGCCGGTGATCAGCCCGAGATTGCGGGTGAAAAGATCGGAGAGATCGGGGCTGAGATCGAGCCCGCGCTCCTGCGCGAGCTGGAACACCTGCATCATTGTTTCCGGATTTTTCTCGAACACGCCTGGGCTCTGGACAAAAAGCTGGCCCTGGCGAATCCGAAAAAGTCCATGCCGCTGCTCCCGCGTTTTCAACCGCGGCAAAAAACCGAAGAGTGAGCGCGTCGTCTTCGAAGAGCGCCCGCTCGCGAATTGTTCCGTGATGCGCTCCGTCACGCGAAAAATGTTTCGCGTGTGTTCGTAGTAATCCTTCATCAACGCTTCGTTGCGGAGCGTGCCGCGCTTTTGCGGATAATCGAGCCGCTGCGCGATCTGGTCCTGGACCGTGAAATGGAGGGTGTCGGTGGCGCGGCCCGTGGCGTAATGCAGGTCGGTGCGAAGACGCAGGAGAAAATCGTACGCCGCTTCGATCCGGCGCCGGTCGGGTTCGCTCAGCCAATCTTTGCCGACCAGATGCGTGGTGGTGAGCGCGCCTTCCTTGAAGAAGGTCATCCAAAGAAGATTTTGATAATCGCGCAACCCGCCGCAGCCGCTTTTCAGGTGCGGCTCCTGCACGTAAACGCTGTCGCCAAATTTCGCGTGGCGCGTGGCCTGGTCCTGCATCCGCAGCTCGACGTATTCGCGTTCGTAGCCGCGCACGCAATTTTCTCGAAACGCCCTGCGAAAACGCAGCGCCAGTCCTTCGTCGCCGGCGAGATGCCGCGATTCCAGCATGGCCGTCTTCGTCAGCATGTCGGTGTTCGCGAGGTGGATCGCTTCGTCGATGGAACGGGTCGAGTGGCCTACCTTGAATCCGATGTCCCAAAGCAGGTAGAGGATGTGTTCCACCACTTGCGCAGCGTAGGGCGAAAGGTCGGAGCCGCGCTGATCATGCAGGAACATGATGTCCACGTCGCTGAACGGGTTGAGTTCACCGCGCCCATAACCTCCCAGCGCAATGACGGTCAGCGGAGTTGGCCGCGCGTTTTTTTTATCCCGCGGCAAATTCGTCGCCGCCGCAAAAATGTGATGCAGCAGCACGTCGATCAGCTCAACCCGCAACGCGCAGATTTCGCGACCGCCTCCGCCGTATTGGTGGCGAAGGCGGAGGCGATGTTCTTCGATTTTTAGAAACTTCTGGTAGAGCGGCAACGACTCCGCCGGCCCCATCGTCCGAGCGGCGGCCAGCTCGCGCTCGGCATGCGCCAAGACTTTTCCGAGATGACGAGACGCTGGCATTCTGGATTCTAGATTTTGGATTTTGGATTTGCGATTGGAAATTGCCGGCGCGTAGCGCGGCTTAATCCAAAATCCACAATCTAAAATCCAAAATGGTCAGAGCTCGATCGCGTAGCGCTTCATCTTATTGTAAAGCGTCGGACGTTGAATGCCGAGGACCTGCGCCGCTTTTTTCTTGTTGCCGTGGCATTGAGCGAGCGCCTGAATGATGGCGTTGCGCTCGAGGTCGTCCAGATTCTGGACGCCGCCGCCGTTGTTGTTGCGTTCGCTTTGCTGAAGCGCCGCTGGTAATTGCACTTCAGCCGGCAATTCTTTCACGCTGATTTTGCCGCTCCGCGCCAGGACCACGCCGTACTCCATCGCGTTCTGCAATTCGCGCACGTTCCCCGGCCAGGCATAATCCATCAATTTTTGGAAAGCTTCCGGGGCGATTTCGGGTTCGGGTTTGCCGAGCTCTTTCGCGAATCGTTTCAGAAAAGTCGAGACCAGCGGCGGGATATCTTCCTTGCGCTCACGCAGCGGCGGGATCTCGATCTGGAAAGTGTTGAGGCGATAATAGAGATCGGCGCGGAGCCGATTCTCCGCCAGCGCGCTGGCGATCGGCCGGTTCGTCGCCGCGATCACGCGGAAATCGGCCTTTAACGTTTTCGTGCTGCCGAGCGGCCGATATTCGCGTTCCTGGAGGACGCGGAGAAAACGGGTCTGGAGTTCCGGCGGCATTTCGGAAATCTCATCGAGAAACAGTGTGCTCCCGCCCGCCGCGGCGATCATGCCGGAGAAATCGTTCATCGCGCCGGTGAACGCGCCTTTGACGTAGCCGAATAGTTCCGACTCGATCATTGCCTGCGGAAACGCGGCGCAATTTAGTTTCACCATCGGCTTGTCGGCCCGGCGGCTGCGCATGTGAATGACGTTGGCAATCACTTCCTTGCCCACGCCGCTTTCGCCCGTGATCAAAACATTCGCTTCCGACGGCGCCATCGCGTCGATCAACTCCTGGATCTCCTGCATCGCCTTGCTCTTGACCACCGGCGCCAGCCGCGTCTCCGCGATCTCGAGCCGTTTCTCCAGTTGGTGGGTCTTCGCCCGGAGCTGTTCGGTCTCGCGAACCAGCGCCTGCTTCTCGAGCGCTTTCTCGATCAGGCTCAGCAATTCCTCCGGCGCGTACGGCTTGCTGATGAAATGGTAAGCGCCGCGTTTGATTGACTCGATCGCGTTGTTCAACGAATCGTGTGCGGTCAGGATGATGACCTGCGTTTCCGGATGTTCTCCTTTGATCTGGGCCAACATCTCGAGGCCGTCGGCATCCGGAAGTTGCAGATCGAGCAGAAGGACGGCGGGCGGGTTCTCCTTGAACACGCGCAGTCCATACGACGCCGTGGCCGCGGTCTGCGGTTGGTAACCATGCCGGCCGAGCAGCGCTTCGAGCGTGAGCAGAATGGGCCGCTCATCGTCGATGATCAGGATGCGTCGGTTTTCAGCAGTCATGGTGCGGTCGCTCGGGCCCTCATTGTCGCGCGGGGAGAATGAAACGGGAAGAGCAATCGACGTGCACCCGCCTCATTTCATTCACCGCCAACCGCCAATTTTTCCGGAACGGCAATTAGCCGGGTGGCGCCAACGGCAGAGTGACCGTGGTGATGAGGCATGAGGCCGCGTCATCGAAGCGTGCCACTAGCTTCCCCTGATGCGCCTCCACGATTCCGCGCGCTCGGTAAAGGCCGAGACCGTAATGGCCCTGCCGGATCGCGTGCAGCGGCTCCCGGCCCCAATTTTCCGTGGAATGTTCGAAGGCGTGTTTCGGTTCGCGGATCGTGAAAACGAAATGTTCGCCATCGGTTTTGGCTTCGGCCGAGATGGCGCCTTCGCCCGGATTGTGGCGGAAAGCGTTTGCGAACAATTCGATCAACGCAGGCAGCAACAATTGCGGATCGATCGACAAGTTGGCGTTAGCGGATTGAGCATCCCATTTTATCCTCGGGCTTTCCTCCGGAAAATCGACGCCGAGTTTTTGCTGCAAATCGTCCATGAAATCCGCGGCCGCGTAGGGCATTTCCGTCAGCCTGGCCACGCTCAACGCAGTCGTGACGCTCTGCAGATTCGCGCCAGTCTCGCTGATCATCGCGCGCAGGCGTTTGATTTCTTCTTTCGCTTCGGCGCCTTCGACGATCTCGGCCAGGTAAGCTGATTGCAGCTCGGCCGCATTAAGATGGTTGCGAAGATCGTGCGCGAGTTGGCGAACAAATTTCACCACGACCGGCATCGGGATTTGAATCTCCAGAGGCGGAGGGGACACTTTATCGGCAGAAGGTTCGGGCACGCGGGATTCTAGTCCAACCCGGGTCGCGTGCCAGTTCGCGAAAATTTCTGCGTGCCGATGGCGCCGCCGGAAACCCGAATCCCCGGATCGTTCGCGGCCAGGTGACGCAGAATGTGAAAGACATCCTCGGGATCGGCCGCGAGCTCGCGCGCAATTTCGTCCGCCGTCTTTCCGGCCTCGCCGCCGAGATTCTTTTGGACACGCCCCTGCAGTTCAAGCACTCGCGTCGCGGCCTTCTTCCCGGCTTCGACGCCCGGCTGGTGGTAGGCATTAATGTTGACCAGGCTGGCGTAGAATCCGACCGCGCGTTCATAAAGCGCGATGAGCGCGCCGACGTAAAACGCAGTGACCTCCGGGATGGTGATCGTGATCGACTCGCGCCCGCTCTCATAAAGGGCCGAGCGCGTCCCGCGCAGGAAGCCCTGCAAATAATCGCCGCTCGTTACTCCCTCTTCCACGTCGAAGCGCCCGGTCGCGCGGTCCTTCCGGACCTCGACGAACGTGATGAAAAAATTAAGAACGCCGTCGCGCAATTGCTGCACGTAAGCGTGCTGGTCGGTCGATCCCTTGTTCCCGTAAACGGCGATGCCCTGGTGCACGACATTGCCATCCAAATCTTTCTCTTTGCCTAACGACTCCATCACCAGTTGCTGCAGATATTTGCTGAACAACATGAGCCGATCCTTGTAGGGAAGAATCACCATGTCTTTTTCGCCGCGGCCGTTCCCGGCGTAATGCCACATCAGGGCCAGGAGCATGGCGGCGTTCTGCGCGGCATCGGTCGCGCGCGTTTTCGCATCCATGGCCGCCGCGCCCGCCAGAAAATTATCGATGTCGAATCCTTCCAGCGCCGCCGGGACGAGACCGACCGCGCTCATGATTGAAGTGCGGCCGCCAACCCAATCGTGCATGGGAAAGCGCGTGAGCCAGCCGTTCTTGTCCGCGTATTTGTCCAGCTCGCTGCCGACTCCGGTAACGGCCACCGCGTGTTTCGAAAAGTCGAGGCCCGCTTTTTGATAACGCGCCGCAGCCTCGAGCATTCCGTTGCGGGTCTCCTTCGTGCCACCGGATTTTGAGATGACCACGGTGAGCGTGTGCGCGAGGTGCTCGCCGATTTTGTTGAAGACGCGATCGAACCCATCGGGGTCGGTGTTATCGAGAAAATAAATATCGAGCGGATCGCTGGCCTGGCCGAGGACATCGGCAATGAATTGCGGCCCCAGTGCCGAGCCTCCGATTCCGATCAGCAGAACGTGTTTGAACCGCTCGCCTTTCTGCGGCGCGATTTTCCCCGCGTGCACCTCGGCCGCGAACGCCTTGATGCGGGAATTGGTGTCATCAATGTCCGCGCGGAGCTCGGGTGTGGGAGCGAATTTCGAATCGCGCAGCCAGTAATGGCCGACCATTCGCCCTTCGTCTGGATTCGCGATCGCGCCCGCTTCCAGTTCGCGCATGGCGGCAAACGCTTTTTCCATGAGCGGCCGCATCCGCTCGAAGAATCCATCCGGAAAACGCATCCGGCTGATGTCGATCGAGAAATCGAGATCGTCGTAACGCAGGAAATACTCTTGAAACCGCGGCCAAAGAGAGTTGGAAGCCATCCTCGTGTTTTATCAGAAACGGGAGGGGGATTGGAACACGATTGTTCCGTGTCCCCGAATGCGAGGGGACTCCAAAACGAAACTGAAAACACGATCGCGACCGATGAACGAGCATTCATTTGGCGTGGCGGGAGATTACATTCGCGTCATGTAAATCTTGTTTTTCCCTCGTGCCAGACATGTCCCGCATTTTGCGAAAAGCGCGCGAGGCGAAAAATTGGCATCCGCCCAGCCCCTTGCTCTGCGAACTAGGTTAACGCCGCCTCTCGCGCCCAAAGCAGATCGCTACTGCGCTACCCAAATGAAATCTCGACATTGTCCTCGCATTTAGGAATTATGCAGAACCCGCCTCTCAAGCCAACAATTTAAGAGCCAGTAGGAAAACCCAGCCTCGAACAGAAACAGCCGCCCACCTCCACCGGAACAAATAATCCAATGCGCAGAAACCCTTCTTCCCAATCGGGCGCGCTCAACCCGCGCATCTTCTTTGCCTTCCTTCTTTTCTCCGCAGCGGCCTGGCTGGCGATAATAAGCTTCGCGACACCCAGCCCCACTGGCGGAACGCTGAGCAGGGCCAATCCAACAGTTACCTATGCGGAGCCGGCCGGTATGCAGGCGCCGAACGACACTGGCGTCGCTCTCGGGAAGCCCGACTGCACCGCGCCGAATTCGTGCAGCACGTTCGATCTCACGATCGACCCTTCGATTGGCCTTACTGCTACCGGTTACGATCCCGCGCAGTTCCAGATCAACATGAGTTGGAATTGGTTGATCACGACAGTTGATTACGACATTTTCGTCGAGAACGCGGCTAACAATGTGGTCGCGCAGAATACTTCGACGGCCGATCCATCAGTTATTATCATGCCGACGAATACCACACCAGGCTTATATCACATTGTCATCGTTCTCGCGACTGGCGCGCCGATAGGTTACAATGGAACGGTCAAATTGGAGCAGAAGCCGTTGGTATCGGGCCTCTGCAACCCGAATGTGGCGAATTGCACCCCGCCACGCTACCAGAATTATAGCGCGGGCGAGGGGCAGGCGGACAACGCGGGCGAACCTTCCCTCGGCGTGGATTGGAATCCGAATGTGGCTGCATTGAAACACGATAAGGTGAACACGGGCGGTGTCGCCTTCTTTACCTCCGGCGCAAACGAGTGGCGTGTTAACTTTGACGATTGCCCGTCGCCGGCGAAAAACGTTTGGGAAGATGTCTCCGCTACGTTCACGCAGCAGTTTGTCTTGTCCGATCCAATCGGCTTCGTCGACCATTATACTTCCAATCAACTTGGGCTCGTTTATCCGCCACCACAAACGCCCGGCCGTGTCTTTACGATAGACCTACTCGGCGGACAAGGTGACAGCGCGGGATCTTTTTCAGATACTGATGGAAACAGTTATTTGCCGGGCGGAACTGGCGGACCGGGACAGGGCCCTGACCACGAAACGCTCGGTGGCGGTCCTTACTCGGGCACTCCACCGGCTACTGCCTCGTATCCTGCTACTGGCACGAAGAACGCCATTTACTACTGCTCGCAGAACATCGCCGCCGAAGCGCAATGCTCGCGCAGCGACGACGGCGGCCAAACATTCGGACCCGGTATTCCGATCTTCACGCCCTCTCAATGCACGGGTGGCATTCACGGCCATGTCAAGGTTGCGCCCGACGGAACTGTCTATGTGCCCAACTCTTCTTGCGGCACGGTGGGCAATGATGGTGTCGCGGTCTCCATCGACAACGGTCTCACCTGGACTGAAAACAACGTCCCTGGCAGCACGGGAACGCAGGATCCGTCAGTCGGCGTTGGTCAAAACAACGTCGGCAAACCCGCCGGGAATCTCGCTGGCACCAACACGCTCTATATGGGTTGGACTAGCGGCGACGGTCACCCGCACGTAGCCCATTCGGGTAATCGCGGCGCAACCTACACTGGCGACACTGATGTCGGCGCTCCGTTTGGGGTTACACACGCGGTATTTCCAGTGGTGGTCGCCGGCGATGACAATCGCGCAGCTTTCGCGTTTCTTGGAACGGGCGACGGCATCCCCACCACGGGAACTTGCGACCCCTATGGCGCCACCCTCAACTGCAAGAACATCTGGCACCTTTACATCGCCACGACTTACGATGGCGGTGCGAACTGGATCACGATTGACGCTACTCCGAACGATCCCGTCCAGCAGGGTACCATTTGCTTGCAAGGCACGACCTGCGCCGGCGGACGGAATTTGCTTGACTTTAATGATTTCGCCATCGACGCCCAAGGACGTGGATTGGTCGGTTATGCGGACGGTTGCGTAAACTGCGCCAACACCTTCACAGGACAATCGGCCGCGAGCCATGGAACCGTCACCCGCCAATCGGGTGGACGCAGACTTTTTGCATTCTTTGATCCGAACCCGGCGGAGCCAACGGTCCCGGCCGCGCCACAGTTGGTCTCGGCCATTAGGCAATCGCCCACCGGTGCGCTCGTGACCTGGCTCGAGCCGGATAACGGCGGATCACCGATCACCGGCTATAACATCTATCGCGGGACTATTAGCGGCGCAGAGGTCTTCCTTGCCCAGGTTACCGGCGCCGCTGACACGAAGTTCCTTGACCCATCGCCACCGTCGACGGGGAACGTGTTTTACTACGTGACCGCGGTAAACGCCGTCGGACAAGGAACACACTGCGGCGAGCTTACCCTAGGAGGAGGACCATTGGAAACGGAGTGCCTGGTCCCGGGTCTGAAGAAGCTAACGGATCCGGCCGGCGATACCAGCGCGGCACTGGGTATTGTGAGTACCCCAGCGCCACCGGGATCGGACCTGCTTTTCTTCTACATCGCCCAGCCTTATGACCCGGCCGGCGTGCCGAAACTGGTGTTCACAATTGAGACCGACCCCGGCCAGTCGCCGCAGCCCACAGGTTCTGCCTGGTATGTGGCGATGAAGATTGGCGCGAACTACAAGGCCGTGCACATGGCATGGAAGCCGACATCACCGACGACGCCGATCTTTGAATCCTATACTCCCGGCGCGAACAATAGCGGAGGAGTGGACGGGCGATTCGTGACTCCCGGCACTGAGGTGGCCGCTGATGTCAGCAGCAGTTATTTGGCTCCGTTCAATAAGGTCGTCATCATAGTTAAAGCGAGCGACTTGGGCCTAGCTCCGGGCGACACTATCACCGGTTTTGTTTCCGGGGTGTCGCAATCCACTGATCCCGGTGCGACGGTCGGCGCCGGGGCGACGGCGCTTTACGACATGATGCCCGATAGTCTCGCTTTCCAAGGCAGTTATACGGTGGATAACAATCAGGTGTGCAGGCCTAACATCGCGCCAACAGCAGCCTTAACGGCGACGCCGCAATCAGGCCAGGCCCCATTGCTGGTGCATTTCAGCGGTGCCGGTTCATCGGATCCGGACACGGCGGCTCCGGCCGATACGATCGCCAATTACCACTTCAACTTTGGCGACGGATCTCCAGCGGTCGACCAATCTACTTCCACGATTGATCACACCTATACTGCGGACGGCGACTATCCTGCGCGCCTCACCGTTACCGATTCGCGTGGCAAGGCGAGCACGAACGTTGCGCAAGTTGTCATCGCGGTCGCGACGAACAGACCGCCCGTGGCTGACTTGAGAGCGAGCCCGACTTCCGGTAATGCGCCGTTGACAGTGCACTTCGACGCCTCCCACTCCACGGATCCTGATTTACAGGATACGATCGTCAGCTACACCTTCAGATTTGGTGACGGCACTCCTGATGTCACGGTAGGAGTGCCTAGTGCTGATCACACCTACTCTAGCGCAGGAACTTTCGCAGCCCGCCTGGTCGTGAAAGATTCGCGCGGAGCCGAGAGCGAGAACACCGCGGAACAAGTTATTACGGTAACACAGAGCCCATCGCCAACGCCGACAGCCACGCCAACGGCAACACCGACGGCTACGCCGACCGCAACACCAACGGCCACGCCGACTGCAACACCGAGCGCCACGCCAACGGCAACGCCGAGTGCGACTCCAACGGCTACGCCGACAGCTACACCCACGCCGACACCAACACCCACGGCAACCCCAACGGCTACTCCCACCGCCACGCCCACAGCAACACCCGCTCCCACACCCGTTAACGTTCAGTTATTGAATATTTCCGGGCGCAACTTTAGCCAGGGAGGCGACAAAGTGGGCATCGGCGGTTTCATCATCTCGGGTTCCGATAAACGCATTCTGGCCCGTGCACTCGGTCCGTCGTTGAAACTAAATGGGACGCCTATCCAAGGGAGAATGCAGGATCCCATCCTCGAACTCCACGATGACAAAGGTAGCCCGCCGCTGATCAATAATAGCTGGCGCAGCAGCCAGGAAGCCGAAATCATTCAGACTGGCCTGGCGCCGAGTGATGACCGTGAAGCGGCGATAGTGAAAAGACTGGTGCCCGGTAACTATACCGTAATTGTCCAAAGTGCCGACGGCGTTCCGGGTATCGGCGTGGTAGAGATCTACGATCTCAGCTCCACCGATCCTGGCGAACTCGGGAATTTGTCCGTCCGCGCCCAGGTCGAAACCGATGACAACGTCTTATTTGCCGGCGTGATTCTGCGCGGCGGCACTAATAAGCGCGTGCTCTTTACTGCACGCGGCCCTTCCCTCGGCGTGACCGGCGCGTTGCAGAATCCCATCCTCGAACTCCATGACGGCAACGGTGCCCTTCTCGACACCAACGATGATTGGAAACAGGCGACCAACATGGCGGAAATCCAAGCTACCGGCCTGGCACCGCCGAATGATCGCGAGTCAGCCATCCTTAAGACACTTGGTCCGGGCAACTACACCTCGATTGTACGCGGTGTGAGTCGCGGTACCGGGATCGGCCTCGCGGAGGTCTTCAAGCTCGACAACTAATCCTGGCCGCTAATAGACGATGAACAAAAAACCCGCTTCCCAGCCGTGAAAACAAAAAATGCGGGCCGCGCGGCTTTCTTCAACTTGCGCGCCCTTTTCGCATCTCTCCTGTGCCTCACAGCAGGGGTGCTTACTCTGTTCGCCTTCGGCGTCGCGCAGCAGCCCGACGACAAAAGGCAGACGACTAGTTCGTCCCGCTGGTTGACACGGCTGGCGTCTACCCTCGGGATACAGTCACCAGCTGAGCGCTCCGCCAGCGGTGGCGCGATCAAACTGGACAAGTATCCGGCAGAGCGACCGGCAAATACACCGACAACGGCGCCCGCTGTTCCGTACAGCTGCCCGCCACACGATCTGGGTCCGGTCAGCGCTGTTCGTACCGGGAAGCTCCGGGACATGCGGCCGATCGACCCGGAGAGCGTCGTGAAGAATTATCATCCGGAACCAGTTCCTCCGAAGCTTCCGACGAAAAGTGGCGGCCTGGCAGCACCTATCCAGGCGGCGGCAGCGCAGGCGTCGGCGCCGCTTCCCACCGGCGTCAGCTTTCCAGGTGTCGGCGTTGGCCTGGCTGGATTCAGCCCTTCCAGTAATCCGCCGGACGTGAACGGCCGCGTCGGCCCGACCCAATTCGTGCAATGGAACAACACGAGCTTCGCAGTTTTCAACAAAACGACCGGTGCGCTCGAGTACGGACCCGCCGCTGGTAATACGCTCTTTCAGTCGCTAGGCGGCGTTTGCGCGTCACACAATGACGGCGATCCGGTCGTCTCTTACGACATCCTCGCGGGGCGGTGGGTGATTTCGCAGTTCGCTGTCGCGGGCCCGGCGGGCAGCTATTCGCACCAGTGCATCGCTGTCTCCACAACAGAGGACGCGACGGGAGAGTATTACGTCTACGACTTCGAGACTGATAAGACGAACTTCGTCGATTATCCGCACACCGGCGTATGGCCGGATGGCTATTACATGAGCGCGCATGTGTTCAGCGCGGTGCCGACGGACGTAGTCCCGCCGACGCCGGTCGCGCCTCCCGGGGCATTCATCCAAGGCCGCATTTATGTCTTCGAGCGGCAGAAAATGATCGATGGCCTTCCCGCGCGGATGCAAAGCTCTAATCTCGGAGCGGAATTCGGATTTCTGCCAGCCGATCTCGACAGCTTGACTCCTCCGCCGGCCGGCGAAGCGGAGTTTGTCCTCGGCCCTAACTTCGGACTCACGAACATCACCGATTCGTTTCGAGTGGTAGTGACGTGGGATCCAGCTCCAACGATCGGTACGATACCAGGTAGCATCCAACAGGGGATCGGCAACCCGCCCTGCGTCAGCGGCGTCAACTCTCCGGCTCGCGATTGCGTGCCGCAGCCTCCACCAGCAGTCGGAACGGACTATCTCGACAACCTTGGAGGCCACTACATGTATCGGCTGGCTTACCGCAACCAGGGCACGCAAGTCGTAGCGGACGAGTCGCTCGTTGTCAGTGCTCCGGACGCTGGTAGCGCAGCCGACCACGGGGCTGTGACATGGTTCGAGTTCCGCAACAACGGATCATCGACGGCAACGCCGACGCTTTTCCAGTCCGGCACCTACGATCCCGATAGCGCCTATCGCTGGATGCCGTCGATCGCGATGGACAGAGATCGCAACATGGCGCTCGGCTACAGCAAATCGAGCACAACGATCAAGCCCGGCATCTACGTGACCGGCCGTCTGGCTACTGATGCGATCAACACGATGGGAGCCGAGACGGAAATGCAGGCGGGCATTGGTTCGCAGTTAGGCGCCGGAAATCGCTGGGGCGACTACAGCGCCATGACTCTCGATCCGATCGACCAATGCACTTTCTATTACACAAACGAGTACTTAAAGACGAACGGCGGCTTCAACTGGTCTACCCGCATCGCCGCCTTCAAGTTCCCATCCTGCGTTTCGGCCGCGAATCTCTACGGCACAGTCACCGGCACAATCACTTCGTCTGAGACAGGTGCTCCGATTTTTGGCGTCAGGGTGGCGTTGAGCAACGGTTATGCGGGCGCCAGTGACGCAAACGGCGTCTACACAATTCTTGTCCCGACTGGCAGCTACACCGCCACTACAGCGGACGCGGCTCGCAACTGCTCCGCGGCGTCGCCTGCGTCGGCGAGCGTCGCACCGCCGGGTGGCGGTACGGTTACCCAGAACTTCATCATGACCGGCACATCGAAGATCGAGCCGAACGGCTTCACGATTGACGATTCGTTAGGCACGAACAACGGCATCGTTAACAGGGCCGAATGCGTGAAACTGAACCTCGGCGTCAAGAACAACGGTTGCGCGAAAGCAACGGCGATTTCTGGCAAGCTCACGACAACAACTCCGGGCGTCACCGTTGTCGACGCGGACTCCAGCTATTCAGACAAGGCGATCGACGCGAGCGGCACGAACGCGACGCCATACAAAATCTCCGTCTCGAACTCATTCGTCTGCGGCACCGAGATCGCACTTTCGCTCAACCTCACCTACGCGGGCGGAACGAAGTCGATCTCGTTCACTGTCCCGACTTGTGCCGGCGGTCCGGATCAAACGATTCCGACCAGCCAGCTCATGACCAGTGATGCGACTCAGACCGATCGGATTGGCCGCGACGGCCGCCCGAGCACCTGCTCCGGCAAGGCGAGCCCTGGCGGTGGTTTCACGGGAACGCACTACTACAAAACCTACACCTTCACGAACACGGCCGGCGCACCTCGCTGTTACACCGTGACAATCAACGCGGGCCTCAACGGCCCGGGTGACATCGAAAGCGTCGCCTACGACCAGACGTACGATCCGACGAACATCGGCACAAACTATCTTGGCGACAGTGGTATCAGCGGCCTCGGGACCACGATCGACAAAGCGACCTACTCGTTCACAGTTCCCGCAGGTCATAACTTCGTGGTGGTCGTGAACACGACCGGATCAGCAACGTCAGGAACGATAGCGTCCTCGCCGTTCAGCGGCACAGTCTCGGGCTTTGTAAATAACACCGCCGGACCTGGCGACTGCTCGGGAAGCCCAACGCCATCGCCGACGCCAACTCCAACTCCAACGCCAACACCAAGTCCTAGCCCTGGCATTACGCCCACCCCAACTCCAACACCGACGCCAGCACCGACGCCAACACCAAGTCCTAGCCCTGGCATTACGCCCACCCCAACTCCAACACCGACGCCCTCGCCGACGCCGACGGCGACACCAGTTCCCACGCCTGTGAACGTTCAGTTATTGAACATTTCCGGGCGCAACTTCAGCCAGGGGGGCGACAAAGTGGGCATTGGCGGTTTCATCATCTCGGGTTCCGACAAACGCGTTCTAGCCCGTGCACTCGGTCCGTCGTTAAAACTCAATGGGACGCCGATTCAAGGGAGAATGCAGGATCCGATTCTCGAGCTCCACGACAACAACGGTAGCCCGCCGCTCATCAATAATAGTTGGCGCAGCAGCCAGGAAGCTGAAATCAGTCAGACTGGGCTGGCGCCGACTGATGACCGTGAAGCGGCGATAGTGAAAACACTGCCACCCGGCAACTATACCGTCATTGTCCAAAGCGCGGACGGCGTCCCGGGTATCGGCGTGGTGGAGATTTATGATCTCGGTTCCGCTGATCCTGGCGAACTCGGGAATTTGTCCGTGCGCGCCCAGGTCGAAACAGATGATAACGTCTTGTTCGCGGGCGTGATTCTGCGCGGCGGCACTAATAAACGCGTGCTCTTTACCGCGCGCGGCCCGTCGCTCGCGGTAAGCGGCTCGTTGCAGAATCCGATCCTCGAACTCCATGATGGCAACGGAGTCCTTCTCGACACCAACGATGATTGGAAACAGGCGACCAACATGGCGGAAATTCAAGCTACCGGCCTGGCACCGCCGAACGATCGCGAGTCCGCCATTTTAAAGACGCTTGGTCCGGGCAACTACACCTCGATTGTACGCGGTGTGAGTCGCGGCACCGGCATCGGCCTGGCGGAAGTCTTCAAGCTCGACAACTAATCCTGCCGATGGTTTGGACAACCTCGTTTTCACCCTCAAGGTGGCAAACTTAAGTTCCATTCCGGCGAACGGCCACTGGAAGGTCAAGTTTACGCCGCCTACTCTTCCCGCTATGGTTACCGCGTTCTTCGTCGAAATGACGAGCGATCAAAACGGAAATGTACGGATACGGCACCGTCGGCTCCACCTCGACAACGCTTGGCACGGCGGACGACGGCAGCAATAGCGCCGACGGAACGATCACGATCACGGTGACAAATAGTAAGGTGGGCAATCCCACGGCGCGGCCAGCCTCTAAGCCGCTTTGATCACACGAAATCGAGTAAGAGCTTGGCTCGTGCAACTGCTTGCGACGAGAGTAGATCAGCAGCGTATGGAAATTCATCGTGCCGCCCTCATCTTTGTCGCGGGTGTCATCACCGCATCGTGTTCCGAGAACTCGGCGCCGGATCGGGAAAAGGGCACGTCTGAAGCGCGACGCGAGCTGGTGCGCGAGTCCCAGGCGGAGACGGCAGAAGGCGGAGACAAGCTGCAGCCCGGCGAAGATCAGATCGGGGAGGATTGCGCCGCTTTCGTCCGCTCCACCAAGGTTGTTCCTCCTGCTCGGGCAGCGAGCACCGATTGCCCGGGATGCCCTGCCGGAGGGACCGAGGTGTTGACCTTCCGCGATATGAAAGTGGATGCGGTCTCCTGCGCTGGCGATACGTGCATCGTGGGGGTGACTATTCGCGCGGTGTTCAATCCCGGTTCAGGTGAAACAGTCGCGGGAGGACTGACCGCCTGGATTCCGCCGGAACAGAGAAGTGCGTATTTGAGTGGGCACACGCCATCGGGCGAACAGGCGTTTCGCGTCCAGATTAGCTACAAGCGTCGCGGCGAAGGATGGCAGGCGGTCGAATTCGATCGCGCGCCTGTCGAATGATCTTCTCGCGTTTATCAGCTGGCGCGCGATACTGAATGAGATGTCTCACGCGTACCTTTCGGTTATCGGAGCGACGCTTGTCGCGCTCTTCTCCATGACAGCGCGGGCAGAAACACCGCCTCCGGCGACGAGCGGGATAGAAGGCACGGTTCTCGTCTCGCCGAGCCGTCCTGGACCGGTCACGAAAGATGGGCCGAGTGTTGCGCCAGTGGGTAACACGCAGTTCGTGGTCAAAGCTGGCGATGCTACGGTCGCGACGTTCACGACAGACGGCGAGGGTCGCTTCCAAGTCGCGTTACCACCTGGTCATTACATTGTCCTGCGAGAAGGCGCAGGCCCGATTGGCCGCTGGCGTTTCGAGACTGATGTCGTCGCCGGCCAGATGACCCAGGTGAACTGGACCGCCGACAGCGGCATGCACTGAACCGTAACTGGTCGGTATTTTCTTGAGCGCGGCCGACGAAATCAGCCGGCGCTGATCATGTTGCCTTCGGGTTCCAATAGTGGGGGCACGCGTGCGAAGCTCCCCACGGAATAAAAGTTTTGACGGATCGCACCGCCGCCCCCGTTTCGGAGGCGGCGGTGCAATGGCCCTATCCAAAAAAACCAGGAGAGGCCAACCCCCTACATGTGGTCGATCACGTTATCGCCGAACTCGGAGCACTTGATCTCGGTCGCGCCTTCCATC
>QHBM01000016.1 GCA_003244145.1 Chthoniobacterales bacterium | reverse complement strand
GGCGAGCGCTACGAATTTTTCAAAGCCGATATCGCGAATTCCGACCAGATGGATGCGCTCATGACCGAGCATTCGTTCTACGCCGTCATAAACTTCGCGGCCGAATCGCACGTCGACCGCAGCATCAACGACCCGCTGAATTTCATTCACACGAACATCGTCGGCACCAGCGTCCTGCTCGATTGCGCGCGNNTTCGAGCAGCGGGTGACGACGACTTCCTGCCCGAAGGTTCGGTGACAAGCGAGCGCGAGCAGGTCGGCCCNGGNTNNGCTGGNNGAATAGNGANAGNTGGCCGCTCGATCCCAGCTCTCCCTATTCCGCCAGCAAAGCCGGGGCCGACCTGCTCGCGCTCGCTTGTCACCGAACCTTCGGGCAGGAAGTCGTCGTCACCCGCTGCTCGAATAACTACGGCCCGTATCAATTTCCCGAGAAACTGATCCCGCTCATGATCATCAACGCGATGCGCGACGATCCGTTGCCGGTGTATGGGGACGGCATGAACGTGCGCGACTGGATCCACGTCGAAGACCACTGCGCCGGGATCGTCGCCGCGCTTTTCGAGGGCAAACCGGGAGCCGTTTATAATTTCGGTGGTGATAGCGAAATGCCGAATATCGAGACCGTGAAAGGAATCCTACGCAAGCTCGGCAAACCCGAAACCTTGATTTCATTCGTCACCGACCGGCTCGGACACGACCGCCGCTATGCGATCGATTCGTCCTTCGCGCAGCGCGAGTTGAAATGGAAACCGCTGCACAACTTCAAAGAAGGATTGGAATCGACCATCGATTGGTACCGAGATAATCGCGCCTGGTGGGAACCGCTCCTCGAACGCACCGGACGCCATTGATTGGCATCGCCCGTGTGGACGGGGTGTGTCATACTTCTCTCGGACCCCGTCTGATTACTGCGACATCGAGTCGTCCGAGTAGGCTGCTACCGGTGAAACACAAAGGATTTTAGCATCGACAACACGTCGAAGTTTCGATAACATCAGCTCATCGTAGTGAGGACCTTCAAGAAAAACGGGCCGAACCTTGAGGTCGTTAACTCACCAGCTTCTCCCGGCCGCCGCAATTAGCACTTGCCATTCCTTCAGTTGACGTTCTCAGGCTCAGACCCCTTTGGGCTCCTGTTTTGGTGTTGATTCGCTAAAGGATGAATTCGCTTCCGACCGCCTCAATTTTTCGGCGCGAGTGACGCAACGATTTTCTCGAAGCGCGGGTCACCGCGGAGCGAGTCCCATTCCGGGTGCAGTCTTAGCCAGCCATAGTGAAGGCCCTGTTTTCGTTGAAGATGTTGAAGGAACTCCAGCTGTTCCAGGGCCAACTCCTTGTTGCCCGTCCACGCATAAATCCAGGCAAGATTCCGGATATAGCCGGGAGCAAACCAGGCGTCTTTGGACAAAGGCAACAACTCGCAGGCGCGGCGACCCTCCTGGACGGCTTCTTCCTTGCGGCCCAGCCCGGCGTCAACCCGACCGAGAAGGCTCCAAGCCGGCGCATAATCAGGTTGCTCGCGGACGATTTTATCCAGGATGGTCCGCGCGGCCGTAAAGGAAGTGCGCGCTGCGACGGAGTCGTGAAACGTGCGGGCAGCCAGACCGGCGAACCATTCGCGCGGATACATGAAGTTTCCGCGTGAGATGCCTTCGGCGGGCATCACCGCGAGCGCACGACTGACTGCCGCAGGGTCGCGTTCGATTAGCGCGCAATCGAATAACACGTCGGCAATCTCAGGCGCGGCCTGGGGTTCTTCAGCCATAATGGCATTGAGCTCGCTGCGCAGCGGACGGATATCCGCGCGCGCATCGAGTGGTGGAGAAGCACGGCTGATGCGAACGAAAGAGTCCCGCGGTGTGAGGATGGACGCGCGCTCAAACATCTGTCTGGCTTCAGCATAACTGTGCAGACCTTCATCGGTGCCGCCTGTACTCATGAGAAACTCCACATTCAGCGGGTCGAGTTCGACGGCGCGTTCGAAGTTTCTCACTGCCTCGCTCCAACGGCCCTGACGGCGATCCATCGCTGCGGTAATGAAGCAAACTTTCGGATCATTTGGCAGCGTGCGGCGAGCGAGGTCGATCTCGGTCCGGGCGCGATCATAGTCGCGAAAACCGTGAAACCAGTATTGGGCAGACGCTAAATGGACCTCACCTGCATCGGGCTGGATGCGGGCCGCGTTCTTGATGGCTGCATCAGCTAATTCACGGCGCGCCGGCGCGTGATCGTAGCCGCCGAGGTAAAGATCGAGATGCATCCGCGCGGCGGCACAATAAGCTAGGACGAAGCGCGGATCGCGCGCCACGGCTTCTTCCAGCAGGCGCACCGCCTGGAGGAGGTTTTCGTGCTGAGGCGGTTTGAATTCGAGTTCCAGGGCCTGCTCATACAGCGCCTTGGCCGTGAGATCGATCGTCGATGGTTGCGCGAAGTCTGCCAGCTCCGTGGGTGAAATTCTTGCCTGGAGCTGGGCGGCGATCGACTGCGCAATTTCACTTTGGAGAGCGAAGACATCCGCGACATGGCGATCGTAGGTTTGCGACCAGATGTGCGTATCGGTGCGCGTGTCGATCAGTTGCGCGTTTACCCGCACTTGGTCTCCAAAACGCTGCATGTTACCTTCCAATAGATATGCCACGCCGAGTTGCTGGCCGATCTCGCGCGAGTTCCGCGGGTTGCCACTCTTGTAGAGGCCCGCGGAAATACGGCTGATTACCTTGAGGTCCGCGATCTTTGCCAGATCCGTGAGAATTTCATCCTGCACGGCGGCCGCGAAGTAGGAATTTTGTTTGTCGTCACTCAGATTGTCGAACTGCAGGACGGCGATGCTTTTTTCGGGGATGGAATTGTTCGTGGCAGAGATGGGCGGCTGCGGACCAACCACACTCTGGGGGCGACTCCGCCACAAAAAGAAAGAGACAGCGCCGAGGGCAACAACCACTAAAGCCGATACCAGCACCGGCCAACGCTTGCGTCCGCCAACGGCGGAAGCCGGCGGAAGAGCGGCCGCAACGCTCTCGGCCTCTCGTGTCCCCTCGCCCAGTTCAACTGCCGTCTCCGCTTTTCTTTCTGGCTCGGTTTCCCCTCCCCGAATTTTCACTTCCGCGATGAAGCGGTAGCCGCGTCCGGGTACCGTGTCGATAAAGCGATGCGAGCCGGGGTCTTCGCCGAAAATGCGGCGCAACGTCGAGATATTCTGGCTTAGATTGTTTTCTTCCACGATTGAGTCCGGCCAGACCGCTTCCATCAGCCGCTCCTTATCGAGGACGGTATCGTGGTGTTCGACCAGATAGAGTAGCGTGTCGAAGACCCTCGGGGTGATCAGCACCGGTGTTCCATCGCGTCGCGATAATAGGTGGTTCACCGGTTCGAAACGGAATTCGCCGAACTCGTAAACAATGCCGGACGAGGGCTTCATCTCGATTTCAGAAGATTCACCAAAAATTCAGACGCCTCCTAAAGACTTTCACGAGGGCTTGAGGAAGAACTATCGCACATGCCGGGGAAACTGTGAACGGAAATTGGTTCAACAAAAAAGAGAGACAATTATGTATCAGCCGATTCAGCTCAAAACTACAAAACTACAATTGTATCCCTAAGACAAATAGGAGAACAAACCATGAAACGCATGGCGTATTTTCTGGTTCTTGTTCTGTTCCTCGCCACCACCTCGATGGCCCTGGCCAAGGACCACGGTGACCTGGCCTACGCCGTCTCCGCGTCTGCACAATTTGGCGTGGTCAATCCCGAGACCGGCGGCTTCACCTTGATCGGCACCACCTCCAGCGCCCTCAGCGGAATCGCGCTCGGTCCACACGACGTCATTTACGGCCTGGACGCCAACAACAACCTGGTCATCATCAATCCTGCGAACGCGACGACCACCGTGGTCGGAAACATCGGTCTGCCTGTTCAATCCAACGGCAACGTGACCCTGATGACTTCACTAGGTAAGGGAAAACTCTTCGCCGTTGATCCCAACAACGACCTTTACTCCATCAACAGCCAGACCGGTCTCGCCACAAAGATCGGCTCCACCGGGATCCCAGTCCCAGATTTCGCTAATGGTGATGTGACCGCCAATAGCTTGGCGGGCGCGGAGGGCTACCTTTATTTGACCTGGGCTGTGGATAACAACGCCGGCGTATCCATTACGCCCTCGACTCTCTACCGCATCGATAGTCACACCGGCAAGGCAATAGCCGTCGGGCTCACCGATGCGGACAATGCGGCGATCGTCGGCTCCGGTTTTATCGACGACACACTCTACGGCTTCACGTTTGGCGCACCCGACAATCAGCCCAATAGAATCCTGTCGATTGACCTCGAGACCGGCGCGGCGACCGTGGTCACCAATCAGGCCGCCAATCTCGATCCCGTCTTTGGAGCGATCCCCGCGCGGAAGTTGCCCCACCACACTCACTGATAAGAGAAGACTTAGCCGTCCGCTGGTTCCTTGTAGCCGACACTTTTAACCGCCGGGGAAAACGGTGAACGAGAATTCGTTCACAAAAGCAAAGGTGCTTATGTCAGATAGGAAATTATTCAGGGCCGTCGGAATCAAAAGGAGTTTAGCGCTTGGTGCGGTGCTGCTCGTCGCGAGCGGCGTGCCGCTTCTCGCGAACACGCTCACCGTCAGGAGTACCGCCGATGCGTTTGGAACTTGTCCGGGGGCGGATTGCACGCTTCGTCAAGCGATTGCCACGGTAGTGTCAGGCGATACGATCAACTTCTCACTCCCTGCGAACAGCACGATCACGCTGACGAGCGCTGAGTTTTTCCTTAACAAGAGTCTGACGATTAGCGGCCCTGGCGCAAATCTGTTGAAAGTGCAGCGCGACCCTTTAAGCGCAAACAACTTCCGCATCTTCGAGATCGCCTCCGGCAATTTCAGTGTCACTATCTCCGGCCTGACGATTTCCAATGGAAATGCTGGGGCCATCGACATAGGCGGCGGCATTTTCAACAATGGCACCTTGACGATCACCAGCAGCACCATCTCCGGCAACACTGCGGGCAACGGCGGCGGCATTTACAGCAATGGCACGTTGACGATCACCAGCAGCACCATCTCCGACAACATGGCTAACGGCCCCTCGCCAAACGGCGACGGCTTCGGCGGCGGCATTCTTACCTACCGAGGCACAGTGAATGTCACCAACAGCACCATCTCCGGCAACGTGGCAGCCAACAGCAACAACTCATCCGGCGGCGGCGGCATATATAATCCGGGTGCGATAGTGAACCTCACCAACAGCACCATCTCCCGCAACTCGGCAAGCAGCGGCGGCGGCATTATCAACGAGAGCGGCAGCTTTGGCGGCACGGTCAACGCCAGGAACACCATCATTGCTCTGAACACAGCCACCGGTTGCCCTGATTTCAGTGGCACATTAACCTCGCAGGGGTACAACCTGATCGGCAACATGTCCTGCACCAGCATCACACCTACGACTGGCGACCAGACAAACGTAATCGATCCGAAGCTCGATACCCTGAAGGATAATGGCGGCCCCACGAAGACAATCGCGTTGCTTTCCGGCAGCACGGCCATAGAAGGCGGCCACTCCAGTGGCTATGCCACCGATCAACGTGGCTTCGCCCGTCCGGTTGATAGTCCGGTCATTCCTAATGCCCCCGGCGGAGATGGCAGCGACATCGGCGCTTACGAAGTGCAGGCTGACCAACTGCCCGGCTGCAATACGATCAACCGGGTGGTCAACAATAACAGCGACGCCGCCCCAGGTTCGTTCCGCGATGTTATCGCCAACGTCTGTGCCGGCAGCACCATTACTTTTGCTTCCAATGTCAGCAGCCCGATCAACCTAACGAGTGGTGAATTAGCTATCAACAAAGCCATGACGATCAACGGCCCTGGCGCGAATCTGTTGACTGTGCGACGCGACCCTGCCGCATCGGCTTTCCGCATCTTCAACATCACTCCCGGCAGTGGCTTCGGCGCCGGCAACTTCAATGTCACGCTCTCCGGCCTGACTATTTCCAATGGAAACATTGCTGACGGCACGAGCGGCGGCGGCATTCGCAACAATGCCAATTTGACGGTCACGGCCTGCGCCATCTCCGGCAACTTCGCCAGCATCAACTCCGGGTTCAGCGGCAGCGGCGCCGGCATTACCAACGCGAGCGTAAGCACTGTGTTGAATGTCATCAACAGCACTATCTCCGGCAACACCGCCAGCGGTAACAACTCTGGAGCGGGTGGCATTGCCAACGCCGGCACGGCAAATGTCACTAACAGCACCATCAGCGGCAACTCGGCTGCCCATGGCGCTGGCATTCGCAACTCGAACGCGCTGAATCTGACCAACAGCACGATCTCTAACAACACTGCGAGTGTAGATGGCGGCGGCATTACCGGCGGCACGAGCAACGCCCGCAATACCATCATTGCCCTGAACACTGCTTCGAGCGCTCCGAACGGCCCCGATGTCTTTGGTTCATTGATCTCGCAGGGCTTCAATCTGATCGGCAATGGTTCCGGCGCGAGCATCACGCCTGCGCAATTCTCAGATCAAATCGGCAGAACGGCAGTGCAGTTGAATTTAGGCCCATTGCAAGACAACGGCGGCCCCACCCAAACCCACGCGCTAGGCTCCACCAGCACAGCGATAGACAAAGGCGACTCCGGTGGCTCGACCACCGATCAACGCGGCTTCACGCGCCCGGTTGGTAATCCACCTAACCCCAACCCCAACGGCGGCGACGGCAGCGACATCGGGGCCTTTGAAGTGCAGCCACCGGCGCCAACCCCGACCCCAACACCGACTGCTACACCGACACCGACACCGACAGCAACACCTACCGCGACCCCAACAGCAACACCGGCTGCCACGCCAACACCTACGCCAACGCCTGGCTTGGTCGCTAACGTCTCGACCCGACTCCCAGTCGGCCAGGATCCCAATGCTTTGATCCAGGGCTTCATCGTGCAAGGGCCGGCGGGCTCGACGAAGAAGATCATTGTGCGCGCGCTCGGCCCGTTCCTGCAGCAGTTTGGGATCACTGATTTCCTGGCGAATCCGACCTTGGACATCTTTGATGGGAATCAGGTGAAGGTCGCTTCGAATGACAATTGGAAGACCACTCAGGTGGGAGGTCTCATCACCGGCGATCAGTTCGCGGAGCTCAACGCGAGCGGGCTCGCGCCGAGTAATGACCTGGAGTCCGCTATTATCGCCAATCTTACCCCCGGCCAATACACGGCGGTGGTGCGCGGCGCCGGTAACACCGCTGGGACTGGTCTCGTCGACGCCTTCGATATCAGCGCCGCATCGCCTGCCAGGCTCGCCAACGTGGGGACGAGAGGTTTGGTTCAGCCGGGTGACGGACTGCTGACGGCCGGGTTTATTGTGCAGAACGGGCCGGTGAGAGTGGTAGTGCGCGCGATAGGACCTTCGTTGACGGCGTTCGGTATTACCAACGCCCTGGCCGACACGACTCTGCAACTCAGGGACCAGAACGGCGCGATCATCCGGGAAAATGACGACTGGATGACGGATCAAAAGGCGGAGCTGGAGGCTACCGGACTGCAACCGAGCAACAACCTCGAAGCGGCCCTTGTCGCGACGATCCCGCCCGGCCAATACACCGCGCAGGTGAGGGGTAAGCCTGAGGCCACCGGCACTGGAGTGGTTGAGATTTACTTTCTTCAATGATTTGAAAGCGGGGGTCATGAACACACGCGGTTATGATACGGGCGATCATGGGCGGCGGTAATACCACCGGCGTCGCGCTGGTAAGCATCATGGTAAAGAGCAAACTGGTTACTTCCTTTTTCTGGCGTAAGATGAAAGGTGCTTTGATGAGAATGTCGCTCCACTCGAACAAAACGCCTCTCGTGCTTTTCGCCCTCGCGCTGGTTCTGCTTGCATTGGCGTGCCGGCCTCCGGTTTTAAAGAAGCCGGAGACATCTGCATGGAGTGGAACGGCAACCTCGATTTCGCTGCGCGGTGAGGAAGCGATCAAAGTGCTCAAAGCGGAGGGGAGCTACGAGTCGCTCGCGGAGGCGATGGCGGCCGCGAAGTATGCGATAAGCCCAAGCACGCGTGCGCCCACCGGATCCGAGACGGGTGCGTATGAGGCGAGTAATCCTGCCCAGGGTTTACAAACCAGCTTTACGGGTAAGGAAGTGCGCGTGGTTTCCAATGGGGAACAGAAATGGCAAATAGGTTTGGAGTTGAAGGGCTACGGGCGGGGCGAGACGCTCATGGATGTCACTACCGGCCCGATGAAAGCGCTGGGTAATCGGATCGAGTACGCAAGAAGCCAGACGATCTCGGGGAAGCCACACGAAGAACAATCCGCATTCCGCAATCCGCACTCCGCAATTCTGGAGTGGTATGTGAATACGCCGGCTGGGTTAGAATAGGGCTTCACGGTCTTCACGCCGCCAGCGCGGGCAGGCACGGAAGATCGCGAACCTTTGCGCATCGTCCTCTCCGTCACCGGAGACTTGGCCGCGGAAGCCGCCGCAGACAGTCGCTCGGTCGTGCTGCGAGATCGAGCCGGCAGTCGCGTCTCCACTTACGATCATCTCAAAGCATGGGATGCGACTGGACGTGAGCTGCCTGCGGCAATGCGGGCTCACGGGCAGGAAATCGCGCTCGAGGTGGACGACGCGGGCGCGAGTTATCCCGTCACGATTGACCCGATGCTCTGGCAGCAACAGGCGCAACTGACAGCGGGCGGCGGACTGGCTTCTGACTACTTCGGGATCGTCGCCGCGCTTTTCGAGGGCAAACCGGGAGCCGTTTATAATTTCGGTGGCGATAGCGAAATGCCGAATATCGAAACGGTGAAGCTGATTCTTTGGAAGCTTGGCAAACCCGAGAGCCTGATTTCCTACGTCACCGACCGCCTCGGGCACGATCGCCGTTACGCGATCGACTCTTCGTTCGCCCAGCGGGAACTGAAGTGGAAACCGCTCCACAATTTCAAAGAGGGTCTCGACTCGACGATCGATTGGTACGCCAATCATCGCTCCTGGTGGGAACCGCTCCTCGAGCGCACGGGCCGGCATTAAATTTCCTTTACTTGTAGATGGCGGGCCGCCAGAATCTACGAGTGCGTCGAGTTCGCCCCGCGTCTCCACTCCACCGCGTCGCTCTCTTCTCGCAAATATCGTTAGGACTATGGAAAATTTGGGAGGTGCTTACGCCGAACAGAATCAATCCTGACTGTGTGATTCAATGTCGACCTGGTCAGGGCAGGCACATGACGGTCGGATTCCAGAAACTGCCGCTCGCATGTAGTGTCGCGCTTTTCTTTCTTGCCGCCGAAGGGCGTACCCAAGTCACCGTCCCCACTTTTCAAGGACAGCTCAACGACAACGGCATGCTGGCCACGGGTAATTGCGACATAAAGCCCAAGCTTTTCGATACGGCAATTGTCGGCACCGGCATGCAGATCGACTCGACCATCACCAGTTCGGCTGTGCCGTTGAGAAGTGGAGTGCTTACGGTGCCGATGGACTTCAACTCCAATGGCTTTCCCCGGAGCGAAGGAGTGCTTGCAGCGCTGGGGCAATCCGGAAGTTTTGACCTTTCCTGGTACGTGATTGCCGGTGGAGGTGAATCGGGCAGGGCCGGGGAGAAAGAAGATATAGAGGGCCGAAACAGAGCTTTCTTGTTCGAGAGAACTTACCCATACGGATCTTTGCCAGTGGATGCTCGAAGGCGGGCTTGGGAATCTGTAGCCAAGGCGACTAACCGTGGCGCATTGGATTACAGCAACGGCTTCAAGATCGAGCAGGAGCAAGCACAAACGTGGCAATCTATCGGCCCACAACCAACGATCTCAGTTCCGCGGCATGTCCTACTTGAAGGCTCGTTTAGCGGGCGCATAAACTCAATCGCAATCTCGCCAGCAGATCGCAATCTCCTCTTAATCGCGGGAGCAACCGGAGGCGTGTGGCGCTCGACAGATGCCGGGACCACTTTTGTTCCGGTAACCGATGATCAGGTCGACATAGCTGTTGGCTCAATCGCTTTTTCTAAGAGTAATCCTTTAATTGTATACGCAGGAATGGGGGATCTATTCAGCTATCTCGGTACCGGGGTTTTGAAATCCACCGACGCTGGACTCACTTGGAAACGGGTCAGCAACTTCACGCTTCCCACGCCGGGCTCGACTGCGAAGATCGAGGTCGATCCAATTGACCCTAACCGAGTCTATTTAGCGCAGAGCGGCATTCAAGACGCTGATGGTGTCCATTTGGACGCCAGCGGTTTCTGGTATTCAACCGATGGCGGGGTTAACTGGGTGAGGACACTCTCGGGCAATGCACGCTCGCTGGTTATCCATCCAACCAATCGACAGATATTATATCTGGGAATGCAGTATTCGTTTGAACCTGATAGCAGGCCCGCCGGCCTCTTTAAGTCCACCGATGGAGGTGGGTCATGGTCTAGGATTTACTCTCCACCATATGATCCCTACACTGTGCGGGACGTTAAGGTAGCCGTTAGTCCGGCCCGACCCGAGACTGTCTACGTATTCACGGGCGGAACGAGCGGAGGTGCCTTCAGCATCCGTGTCGAAGTGAGTAATAACAGTGGGGCATCTTGGACGAATAATGGCGCGGCGGGAGTCGAACCGGGGCAGTTTGGTTACGATAGCTATATATTCGTTGATCCAGCCAATGCTGACATCGTGTATACAGGTACTGGTTGGGTGTTCAAGAGCACGGATGGAGGCATTAACTGGAAACAATGGGTTGGCTTTCCGGTAGTTCACGGCGATCAGCACGCGCTCGCGTTTTCGCCAGCGAATTCAAGCGTGCTCTATCTCGGTAATGATGGTGGTCTCTGGAAGACGCTCGACGGGGGAAACTCGTTTTCCTGTCTCAATTCAACTTTATCGCTGACGCAGTTTTATAGTCTAGCTCTGGATCCCATAGATTCGCGATACTCTTATGGAGGCAGTCAAGATAACGGCTCGCAGGTGCGCTTATCAAGCTCACAACAATGGGAACAAGTTCTAGGCGGAGATGGCGATCTCTGTGTGGTCGATTTCCTCGACCCTAGTACCGTTTTTATGACCTCTAACACGTTGCCAATGCAACGGCTTCGGAATCACGGCGAAACGTTTGATACAACAGTGGCGACCTACGATACGTTCGGCGAGGGAACTAACAGAAGGATTGGTTATCATCCACCATTCGTGGGAAATGAAGCTGATGCCACGCTCTATTTTGGTACATGGCGACTCTTTGTTAGCAGTAACCTCGGAGACTCATGGACAGCACCGTCGGGCACACTCGATTTAACGAAGGGGATTACTTCTAGCGGTGCCGATACCGTCAGCGCGATCGGTGTGGCTCGGTCCAACACTAAAGTGATCTATACGGGATCGGCCCAAGGGCGGGCCATGGTGAGCAATGACGGAGGGTTGACTTGGACTGATATCACAAAGGGACTGCCTAATCGTTTCATCAAGTGTATTGCCATAGATCGTAACAATCCTGCGCTGGCCTACCTCAGTGTTTCTGGTTTTTACACGGGGCATATCTTTAAGACAACCAATGCTGGAGCAACTTGGATGGACATTAGCGGCACCTTGCCTGATATTCCCACAAACACATTATTGATCGATCCGCTTAGTCCAAGTACCATCTTTGCCGGAACTGATATAGGGGTCTTCCGTTCTACAGATGGTGGTAGTTCGTGGAAGCCGTTCAATACTGGAATGCCTCCTGCGGCTGTGGTTGCTTTCGCCGCGCAGCCCACAGGCCTGATTCAACTGGCGACTTTTGGTCGTGGTGCCTATCAACTTACTCCCACAGCTACACCGGGTCTGGTGGCGAACGTCTCTACCCGGCTCCCGGTCGGCAAGGATGATAACGCCCTGATCCAAGGGTTCATTGTGCAAGGGCCGGCGGGCTCGACCAAGAAAATCATTGTGCGTGCGCTCGGCCCGTTCTTGGAGGCCTTTGGCATAACTGATTTCCTGGCAAATCCGACCCTGGACATTTTTGACGGGAATCAGATGAAGGTGGCCTCGAATGATAACTGGAAGACCACTCAGGTAGGAGGTCTCATCACCGGCGATCAGTTTGCGGAGATCAACGCGAGCGGGCTCGCGCCGACCAAAGACCTGGAGTCCGCGATTATTGCCAGCCTTGTTCCCGGCCAATACACGGCGGTGGTGCGGGGCTCGGGTAACAGTGTTGGGACTGGTCTGGTCGACGCCTTCGATATCAGCGCCGCGTCGCCCGCCAAACTCGTCAACGTGGGGACGAGAGGTTTGGTGCAGCCGGGTGACGGACTGCTGACGGCCGG
>QHBM01000108.1 GCA_003244145.1 Chthoniobacterales bacterium | reverse complement strand
CTCCGGCCGCGCGCAGCTCTCCGTAAAAGCGATGGAGAAGCGGCGCGGCGTCATCGTTTCGAACATTGAAGGCGGGGACAATTTTCTCCGGATAGACCGCGGCCTTGGGCGGAACCGGCACCACCAGCAGATCGATTCCGCGCGCCTTCAATTGATTTTGGAAATCAACGATCGCCGGAATCGGATCAGCCAGATCGGGTTTATGGGAGCGACTGACCTTCGGCGCGTCGTCGCCCCAGAAACGGCCGAGCGAAAGAAGACGAAATTCGGCGGCGAAAAACAACCAGCCATCGGCTTCGGCGCAGGCGGCGGCATTTTTCTTTTCCGAGCTCTGCACCTTGCTCGCGAGTTCGGCGCGCAGTTTCTGTTGCGCCTCGGAAAGCGAAACCGGCATTTGCGCGGCAAGCAGAACCGGGATCGAGCAAAGGAAAAGAGAGAGGCGAAATAATTTCATTAGGAGTTGAAAGCCGGTAGCGATAATACGCATTCTTTCAACTGCGCCGTGCTGTTTTATTCGCAGCCGGTTTTAACGCTCTGATACCAGCGTGGTTTTTAGTTCGCACATATTTGTTTACTACTTCCTGCCGCTCGCGCTGCTGGGCTATTACCTGCTCAGCCGCGCGCCGCAGCGCTGGCGAAACGGCTGGCTCATCCTGACCGGTTACACCTTTTACGGTTGGGCCGAGCCGCGCTTCGTCCCGCTCATGTTCGCGACCACGTTCGTCGATTGGCTCGTGAGCTTGATCATTGCGCACGACACCTGGCGGTTCTGGCGCGTTCTGCATCGGCCGGTGAAACAACTTGTGCGCCACGCGCCGCGCACGCGCACCCAGCGCCACGCCATTTGGATTTCCGTCCTGCTGAATCTCGCGACGCTCGGCTTTTTCAAATACTTCAACTTCGGGATCGAAAGTTGGAACGGCCTCGCCGCAGGGCTCGGGCTGCAGCATGCGCAATTCGATACTTTCTTTCGCGTCGTCCTGCCGCTCGGGATCAGTTTCTACACCTTCCAGGCGCTCAGTTACACCATCGACGTTTATCGCGGCGAAGCGGAGGCGATGTCGAACTTCATCGATTTCTCCTGCTTCGTTTCCATGTTCCCCCACCTCGTCGCCGGACCGATCCTGAAATTTTCCTTTCTCGCCGATCAACTCAAACATCGCGCGCTCACTTCCGACAAATTCGCGCGCGGCGTCGCTTTCTTCATGCTCGGACTGGCGAAAAAGATCCTCCTCGCGAACCCGTGCGGCAAAATCGCGGACACGGCGTTCAACGCCGGCTCGGTCGGCACGCTCGACGCCTGGTTTGGCTCAGTCGGTTACGCGTTCCAAATCTATTTCGACTTCAGCGGCTACTCGGACATGGCGATCGGGCTCGGCCTCATGTTCGGCTTCGTCTTCGCGAAAAATTTTGATTCGCCCTACTGCTCAGAATCGATCACGGATTTCTGGCGGCGCTGGCACATCTCGCTTTCGACCTGGCTGCGCGAATACCTCTACGTCCCGCTCGGCGGCAACCGGCGCGGGCTTCGCCGCACTTATTTCAATCTGGTCCTGACCATGTTGCTCGGCGGACTCTGGCACGGCGCGTCATGGAATTTCGTCATCTGGGGAGGATTGCACGGCGGCATGCTCGCTTTTGAACGCAGCCAGGGTCGCCAGGGTTTTTACCACAATCTTCCGAGACCGCTTCGGATCGCGTTCACGTTTCTGATTGTTCTGCTCGGTTGGGTTTTTTTCCGCGCCGCCGATCTGCCACGAGCCGTCGCGTATCTCTCGAGCATGCTCGGCCTCGGGCACAGCGAACCCGGCGCGGCCTTACTCGGTGGAATTCTTTACAAGCCGTACTACCTCCTTTCGATCGGAATCGCTGCGCTCGTGGTTTGGGCCGGGCGACAAACCTGGGATTGGACGCAACGGATGACGCTTCCAAAGACGGCGCTCTGTTTCGCGCTCGGCTGGCTCGCGTTGGTCGTCCTGGCCACACAGGAATACAACCCCTTTATCTACTTCATTTTTTAGGAAACGAACGTGGCCGAAGAAACATCAATGGTCGGAGGAGAAGAGCCGAGGACGCCAACGCGTTCGCTTCCGAGTTACCGCGAGCCGACGCCGGAAACACACCGCAAACTTTCGCGTGAGGAAGAAGCGGAACTCGCGCTCAAGCAGACTTCCTTCACGCCCGGGACACGTTGGCTGCTCATCGCGCTTTTCCTGCTGACCATCGCTTCAGTTCCCGCGATCCAATTTGTGGACGAGCTCCGTTCGCCGAGGAAATCCGCCGGACTGCCGACCTTTAATGTTTACAAGACGCTGCCCGCCTGGTCGAAAATCCGCGCGGTCCGCAGCGCAGGCGATCTCTGGCACCTCCTTCCTCGCGCCGCGGAACTCAAGGCTGCGGAAAAGGAGATCGAAAGCGAGTCGGTCGTTTCCGCATGGTTGCTGCCGCGCGTGCAATTGGTGCTTACCGGAAAACTTCGCGCCGGGAACGAGCAGGTTTATCTCGGGCTGGATCGATGGCTCTTCTATCGCCCTGACGTCGATTACATCACTGGCCCGCCCTTTCTCGATCCAGCCCGTTTAAGACACCGCACACACGTCGATCGGGTCCAACCCGATCCGGTCAAGGCCATCGTCGATTTCCGGAACCAGCTCGCGGCGCGTGGAATCGAATTGATCGCGATGCCGATTCCGATGAAGCCGGGGATCGATGCAAACAAACTTTCCCCGCCCGCGCAGGAGAGCGCTCCGCTCCAAAACGTTTCCTTCCTCGAATTTAAGGCGCGCCTGGAAAAAGCGGGGGTGCGCGTTTTCGATCCCGCTCCGTTGCTGATCCAACACAAGGCGGCTACGGGCAGCGGGCCGCTTTATCTCGCGAGCGATACGCATTGGCGGCCGGAAACGATGGAGTTGGTGGCGAAGAATCTTGCGGCGCTGATCCCCGCTTCCACTGCAGCAGCACCTGAACGCTTTCAACTCGCCGAGAAAGAGATCAACGGCTTCGGCGACATCGCAAGGATGCTGAGGTTGCCGTCATCGCAGAATCTTTACCGTCCGGAAACAATCACGATCCACGAAGTCTCGTTAGGCAACGCGCCGTGGCGGCCGAGCAGTGATGCCGACATCCTGCTCCTCGGCGACAGCTTCTCGAACATCTTCTCGCTTGAAGCGCTGGGCTGGGGCGAATCCGCAGGGTTTGCCGAACATCTCAGCCGCGCGCTCAGCCGGCCGCTTGATTGCATTCTGCGCAATAGCGACGCCGCCTTTGCCACGCGCGAAATCCTCAGCCGCGACCTCGCGCGCGGTCACGACCGGCTGGCCGGAAAGAAGCTGGTCGTGTGGGAATTCGCCGCGCGCGAGTTAGCCTTCGGCGATTGGAAAATGATCGAGATGAAACTGGGGCAACCAGCGCCGGCGAAATTCTTCGTCCCAAAACCCGGCGAGAAAGTTGTCGTGACCGGAACGGTCGAGGCGATCTCCGCTGTCCCGCGGCCGGGCACTGTACCATATAAAGATCACGTTCTGGCGGTCCATTTGACCGAGTTGGTGATCGAGGGCCGCAACACGAAGGAAGCTTTGGAATCGCTCGTTTATCTCGAAAGCATGCGGGACAACGTCCTGACCGCGGCGGCTCGCTTGCGGCCCGGCGACCGCGTAACGCTACGACTGCAACCGTGGGCGGACGTGTCGGACAAATACGAAAAAATAAACCGCAGCGAAATCGACGATCCCGCCGTTCAACTGGAAGAGCCGGCTTGGGGAGAGTTCGTCAAATAGCTCCGATCCCAGTCCCACGCGAGGCTTCCTATCGCGTTTGCCTCCCTTGCATTTTGGGCGGGCTTGTGCTCAGTAAGAAGCCGCTCGTCCGGCTTTGCGCGCGACCAACTGCAAAGCGCCCGAACCGACAACTTCACCGCCATGTTTTTCTCTCTTCTTCTCGCTCAAGCTCCAGCCGCTTCGCCCGCCGGCGCCGGCTCGGGACTCATCAGCATGCTCCCGTTCGTTTTCATTTTCGTCATCATGTACTACGTGATGCTCCGGCCCCAGATGCGGCGGCAAAAGGAAGCGGCCAAACTCGTCTCCACGCTGAAAACGGGAGATCGCGTCGTGACCTCCTCCGGCATTCATGGGCTGATCTCGAACGTGAAAGAGACGACCGTGATCGTGAAAGTGGCCGACAACGTGAAGCTTGAAATGGAAAAAACCGCGGTGACGACGGTGGTCAAAGGAAGCGAAAACTCTTAGCGAATCTCCGGAGCGCGTTTAGCCCAGAAAATGAATCCCGCTTTTACCTTCCTCTTCGGCCTCATTCTCCTGATTCTTTTCGGTTGGTATTTCGCCACCGATCACGGAACGCGGAAACGCGCTCTGGCGGGTGTGCTAATGCTGCTGCTTGTTGTCTTCAGCCTCGCGACGATTTATCCGCCGGACAAAAAAGTCCAGCTCGGCCTGGATATTCAGGGCGGCACTTCTTTCCTGATCCGCCTCGTGCAGGGAGACAAGGAAATCAACAAGGCGATGCTCGACCAGGCGGTCGAAGTGATTCGCAAACGCGTGGATTATTTTGGCGGCGGCGAACCGGTCATCAGCCCGGTCGGGAACGACCGCATCCTCGTGCAGATCCCGGGCTTGAGCACGGAGAAGATTCAGGAAGCGCGCCAGCAACTTTCCCGCGTGGCCAAGCTGGAGTTCCGGATGGTTTATCCTGATAACGGCGAGCGGTTGAAAGGGATCGATGGCGGCACGGAAGTGATCCCGCCGGAATACAAAATCGAGTCCTACACCCAGCACGCGGAGCCCGGCAAGAAGCCCCAGGTCGAGCGGCTGCTGGTGAAGAAGAAAGCCGACCTCGGCGGCGAGCGCGTGAGCGGCTCCAATGCTTACTACGGAAACGAAGGCTGGGGCGTTCAACTGCGTTTCGATAGCGAAGGCGCGACGCTCTTCGGAAATATCACGGAAAAATTCAAAGGATTTCGTTTCGCCATCGTGCTGGACGGGCTGATCCAATCGGCGCCCGTAATTCGCGATGCGATTTACGGCGGCAGCGCACAGATCACCGGCCGGTTTTCCGAACAGGAAGCGCGCAGTCTCGCGAGCGTGTTGGAAAATCCGTTGCAAACGCCGGTCAGCATCGAGGAGGAACGGAGCGTTTCTCCCACGCTCGGCATGGACTCGATCCGCGCCAGCGTCATCGCCGGTCTGATCGGCCTCGCGCTCACGCTCCTGGGCGTGGTGATCTATTACAGGTTTATCGGGCTCATCGCCAATCTCGCCTTGCTCGTGAACATCATCCTGCTCATGGGGGCCCTCACGATGTTCAATTTCGTGCTCACTCTGCCCGGCATCGCGGGCATCATTTTGACGATCGGCATCGCGGTCGACGCCAGCGTGCTGATTTACGAGCGGCTGCGGGAGGAGCTCGCGCTGGGCAAGTCCCTCAAGGTGGCGGTGCAGGCGGCCTACGACAAAGCCTTCAGCTCGATCTTCGACGCCAACGTCACGACTCTGATCACGGCCGCGATCCTATTTTGGAAGGCGAGCGGGCCAGTGAAAGGTTTCGCGATCTCGCTCTCGCTCGGCATCCTGGCGTCGCTTTTCACGGCGCTGATCGTCGGGCGAAATGTGCTGAGCTGGTGCGTGGATACGGGGCGGCTCAAGAAAATTACGATGCTGCATCTCATTTCGTCGCAGCACATCAATTTCCTCGGTAAGGGTCTGCTCGCCTGTCTGTGCTCGCTGGCGCTGATCATCGCAGGCGCGACCGCGTTTTACATTCGCGGGGACAAAAACTTCGGCGTGGACTTTCGTGGTGGCGATTTGATCACGCTGAGCACGACCCAGCCGGTCTCCGTGCATGAAGTGCGCGAAGCCTTGAAGCCTGTTCACCTGGACGACTCGCCCATCCAGCAATCGGCACAGGGCGGCAGGACCTACATCACCATTCGCAGCGGAATGAACACAAGCGAAGGGATCGAGAAGCAGGTCAGCCAGACGTTGCCGCAAGCTCAATTCAAGGTGGAGAGGTCGGAACGGATCGGCGCGCTCGTCGGCGGCGAACTGGCCAAGAGCTCACTCTGGGCGCTGGCGTTGGGCCTCGTCGGCATTCTGGTTTTCGTCACGTTTCGATTCGAGCTTTCTTTCGCCGTCGGCGCCATCGTCGCGGTGCTCCACGACGTGATCATCACCATCGGCATTTTCTCTCTCCTCGGGCGGGAGCTGACTCTCACCATGGTGGGCGCCGTGCTCACGATTGCTGGCTATTCCATTAACGACACTATCGTGGTTTACGATCGAATCCGGGAAGGTCTGGCCAGCAGCAAGCGCGGTTCGATTGAGCAGATCATGAACGACAGCATCAACCAGACGTTGAGCCGAACCATCCTGACGAGCACAGTGACGTTAATTCCGATCCTGTGCCTGTTTTTCCTGGGCGGTTCTGTTTTGCGAGACTTCTCGCTGGCGATCATCATCGGAGTCGTGGTCGGGACCTACTCGTCGATTTTCATCGCGGCGCCGATTGTCCTTTGGTGGACGCGCGCACGTGGCGGCAGCGCCTCGACTTTGCGACGGGAAGTGACGGAGAAGGCGGCGGGCACCAAATCTCCGGCGACTTTATAGAGCCGGCGACCGCCGTTTTGCTGCTCAAGAGCCGGTGAATCAGGCACTTGAACAAAGTTATTCACAATAGTTGACGCTGGGCACGCTGCCGAGTAGGCTCGGCTTCACCGGTCGAACCGGGACATTTTTAAGCGAGGAGACAAACATGCCAGAAGTAATTGTGCGTAAAGGTGAGCCGGTTGACCGGGCGTTGAAGCGCCTGAAGAACAAGCTCGATGCCGAGGGAATCCTCGATGAGGTTCGCCGGCTGCGCGCGTTTGAGACGCCGAATCAAAAGAGCCGGCGCAAGGCCAAGGCCAACGCCAAGCGCGGCCGGACAAAGTTCCGCTTCAATCCCTCCTAGGCCGCCGTTCCCCGCAACGAATTTCAGAGGCGCTCGCATTAGCGAGCGCCTTTTTTTTTGAGGAAGATCAGTCGCACTCGCACACGATCCTGAAGCCGAGATCGTTGCAGGAATAATTCGGCACATTCGAGCCGCGAGCGGTCGCGCGCAGACTGTTGAAGCGCGATTTCCAACTACCACCGCGATAGACGCGCTTGGCTCCCGCCGTCGGCCCGCGCGGATTCACTTTCGGCATTCCGCGGTACGCTTCGAAATAATCGATGCACCATTCCCAGACATTTCCGGCCATGTCTTCCATTCCAAACGGGCTCGCGCCAAAAGGAAACGCCCCCACGGGTGAACTCTCCGGATAGCCGTCGTCGATCTCGTGGTCGCTCCAGGCGAAAACCGTGTTGCGATCCGCGAAATTCCCCAGGTCACCCCGGTTTTCATGATTTCCCCATGGATATCTGCGACCATCAGTGCCGCGCGCGGCGTATTCCCATTCCGCTTCGGTCGGTAACCGATATTTCCTTCGTTCCCGGGCCGAGAGGGACTGGCAAAACTTAATCGCTTCCAGGCTGCTGACGTAGACCACCGGGTGCCGGTCGCCCGCTCCCGCCGCGCGCTTCCGCCCGTGGCTGGGATCGAATTGTTCGTACTCCGCGTTCGTGATTGGGTGGCGTGACATGTAGAATCTGCTCAGCGTGATTTTCGTCAGCGGCCGTTCGTTCGGGCCGGCGTCAGCCGCGTCGCTGCCCATGAAAAATTCTCCCGAAGGAACGAAGAGCATCTGGCCGCCGACAGAATTAATGTAATTCGCGAACTGGGTGCGATCGGTCTCCGCGCTTACGGGCGGCGGAGAGGCGCCGGGAACTGCGGGTGCGGTTGCGGGTTGTGCCGCTGATTGCACCACAGTCGCTCGCGGCGGCGGGAGCGTGGCGGGATCCGACATCTTGTCGGCTTCATCGAGATAAAGGTCGACGAGATCCTCGGCTTCACCGGCATCAATCCCGAGGTTCTCAGCCATGTTCACGAAGGCGTCGCGGGTGTCGTCCGCCATGCCATCGCTGTCGAGGCCGCTCAGGCGCAGCATGCGCAGGAAATCTTCCTTGGGATCGAGAGACTGCCTCCGGCGGGTGCGCGCTGCTTTCTTCGCTTCCTCCGCCACCGCGGACGGGGGCGGGACCACGGCAGTCGCGGCCACACGTTGCGCGCCGCTATCTCTCAACTCTGCCTCGATATACGAAACGATCTGCTCTTCGGTGAGGCCGTGTTCGCTCCCGAAGCGGAGAAGACTTTTCTCCTCCTCCTGGGTCAGAAAACCATCGGCCAGGGCGAAAGTGAGATACTTGTGAAATTCGATGACCGCCTGCTCGTTGGCTTGCGCCGCCAATTCGCAATCCAATTGTTTGCGGCGATTCGGATCAAGGAGCTCAACGCGGGCTTCGGTCAAATAGCGCGATGATTCGTCCAGGCCCGGACGGAGAAGCTGCGCCAGGGGATTGCTCGGCTGATTCTTAAGCGGCAGCTTCTTCTGCCACCACCGCATCAATTCGCGGCAATGCTCCTCGATCAGCTCGTTGCTCGGATTAGCGCGCGGATCGAGGCAAAGACGCTCGTAGAAATTGGGCGACTTATATTTGCTCCAGCCGTCCCATTTCTGCGGGTCGTCCGGCAGCGGGACCGGGAAAACGCCCTCGTATTGCATCATCTCACACTACGGCAATGGCGCCCATGTCCGCTGTCGCGCGCTCCACTTCGTCGGGGGCCAGGCCGGTGTTTCGTTCGATCGTCACCTGCGCCTGGTTGCCGGAGGCTTTGACCGAGACCTCGAGGACCTGATTGGCGTTGTATTCGTAGGTCAGCTCGACCGGAGAACCTTTCGGCAGGAAGGAGGGCAGCTCGACATCGCAGAGACCGAGCGGCGTGCACTCAGCCGGCAGCGTACTCTCACCCTCTACGATTCGGACCACGGCGCGCTGCATGTTCGCGCTCGCCGTGCCGAATGAATTTTTCGCGGCCGCCGGAATCGAAGTCATCTTGCGGATCATCGGGAAAACGTATTCCTCGAGATGCGCTTCGTCCCAAAGGACGACGCCGAGCGTGTGCGAAGTGATGTTGGTGACTTGAATGAGACCGCCTTCGCGAGAGGAAAATTGCTGGCGCGTATTTTCCGAGAGCGTCTTCACCCCAGAAACTTCTTCTTCCCGCAGCAACGACAGAATCCCCTGGATCGCCGCGCCCACCGCCACCGCTTCGTCCGGGTTCACGTCGTCAACCAAAGGCGCCGTCGAAAGACTCGCGACCATGTCGCGCACCATCGGCATGCGGGTCATGCCCCCGACGAGAAGCACTTTGTCGAGGTCGCTCCATTCCATCTTCGCTTCCTGCAAAACCATTTCGCAAATCGTCTTGCACTTCTCGACCAAATGCCGGGTTTTGAGTTCCAATTCTTCCCGGGTGAACTCGACCTTTACGCTTTTGCCGTTGTGGCTGTGCACAATCGCGGTGCGCGGCCGGCTCGAAAGTTGGATCTTCGCAGCGAGAGCGCGGCTTTGCAGGTCCTGGTAACTTTGGAGGTCGAGCAGCGGGTTCTCGCCATGCGCGCGATCGAATTCTTCCGCGACGTGATTGACGATGACATCGTCCCAATCTTTGCCGCCAAGGCGATGGTCGCCGTTGGTTGCGATCATCTCGATCCCATGCCCTCGAATCCGCATGATGGTGACGTCGAAAGTTCCACCGCCGAGATCGAAAACAAAAACCGTCTGATCTTCATCGAGCTTGTCCAACCCGTAGGCTACCGCGGCGGCCGTGGGCTCGTTGA
>QHBM01000168.1 GCA_003244145.1 Chthoniobacterales bacterium | reverse complement strand
CGCGAGACAATCGAGATCGATCGTGACGTAGAGATTTTCGCCGCTGAGTTCGCGGGCAAAATTCGCGAAATGCTCACGCCAATTCTCGCGCAGAATCGCGCCGGGCCGCTCGCTTGCTTTCAACGGCCGCTCGTCCGTCCACGGATGCACCACCAGCCTGCCTGCGCGTTCCGCTTTGCGATTCCCGAAAATCTGGTGCGGCCACCAGCATTCGAAATTGCCGCAGCCCCACACCACCGCGCGTTCCACCTGCGGCAATTCCAGCGCGCGATTCATCCAGCCGCCGCAGGACCAGCGCGGCGGACGCACATCCCAATCCGGATGATTATCAAAGGCGACGAGCGTGAGCGTTTCCCGATGACGCCGCAGCCAGAGCGCGGTGAGATGATGAAAATCGCCGGAACCATAAAGGATGAAATCGCCGAGTCTCGGATCGACCTCGCGAAAGAACGTCTCGATCGCTTGCGGCGAGGTGGTGAAACGCAGCCGTGGCCCGTGGCTCGTTAGGTCGAGCGCGGGTAAAGCACCGGCCATATCCGCCCAGGCGCCGTCGAGATCGAGATGAACAGCTGAAGGAGTCGATGCGCGCAAAATGGCTCGATGTTGCGATGCAAAGTTAATCCATGGTGGCAAACAACAATAACGCGAACCAGATGGATGAGCGCGACGTCTTCTGCCGGCTGCGCGACGCATTCCACGTCTTCGCCCGCAAATCATCGAGCGTGCTCGGTTCGGCCTGGGCTTTCATCATCGCCATTCTCATCATTTTCGTCTGGGCCATTACCGGGCCGACGTTTCATTTCTCCGATACCTGGCAGCTCATCATCAATACCGGCACGACCATTGTCACCTTCCTGATGGTCTTCCTCATTCAGAATACTCAAAACCGCGACGCCAAAGCGGTGCATTTGAAACTCGATGAGCTCATTCGCGCGATCAAAGGAGCGCGAAACGATCTCGTCGATTTGGAAAAATTGTCCGATGACGAGTTAAAGAAACTCGAGGAGCAATTCACGCGGCTGCGCGAACGCGCCGAGAAGGCGGCCGACCGGACGGAGAAAGCAGCCGATCGCGCCGCGGAAGTGCAGAAAGCGGTCCAGCGGTAGCCGGTTCACGTGCCTCACCGGTGCGGATGAAAACGGGCCCGCTCGGGCAGAGGTCGAGCACTTCGCAGTTTCGGCAATCGGGTTTGCGCGCAAAACACCGGCGTCGCCCATGCCAGATGAGCCAGTGGCTCCAGATCGTCCACTCGGCGCGCGGGACAATGTTCATTAAATCGGCTTCGATTTTTTCGGGATCTGTCTCGCGCGTGAGGCGCAGCCGCTGCGACAAACGGATCACGTGTGTGTCAACCACGATGCCCTCGTCTTTACCGAGTGCGTTGCCGAGCACCACGTTTGCCGTTTTGCGCCCGACGCCGGGCAGCGCGTTCAGCGTCTCCATTGTATCGGGAACTTTGCCGCCGTGCTGCGCGACGATGGCGGCGCAAGCGGCGCGAATGCTCCTGGTTTTGCTGCGGAAGAATCCAGTGGAGCGAATCTCATTTTCCAGCGTCGTTGGCTCAGCGCGCGCGTAATCGGCCGCGGTGCGATATTTCCTGAACAGCGCAGGCGTCACCATGTTTACGCGCTTGTCTGTGCATTGCGCGGACAAGATCGTTGCGACGAGAAGTTCCAACGGCGTGCGGAAATCGAGCTCGCAATGCGCATCCGGATACACCTTCGGCAGCGTCTTCACTAATTCGTCGACGCGTTCGCGGATTGTCATCGAGAAACGTTACTCACCATTTCTTCTAGCGCGTCAACTTCCTGCTGTAGCCACAGCGCTCTGTCGCCGTGTTTCTTCCGCATACACGCCCCGACAGAGAATGGCGGCTACAGCGCACGTTCCGACTACACCGCAAACGTTCTGAGCTTCTGTTCGAGTTGCAACGGGACGTGGGCGACGACCAGCGCAAACTCGTCCTCGTAATGCAACTCGAGCACGTGACCAATCCGATGAATCTCCGCGATCAATCCCCCTTCGCTCAGTGGGACGCGGAAACAGGAACGCAACCTCCACGAACCAAGCTCGCGCTCCAGCGCTTGCACCAACCCGGCCACCCCGGCGCCCGTCCGCGCGGAAATCGCGACGCTGCCGGGAAATCGATTTTGGAAAACGTCCACCAGCTCGGGGTTCCGCAATGCATCAATCTTGTTGAACACGACCAGGGTTTGTTTGCCGAACGCGCCCAATTCCTTGATGACGCTGTTGACCGCTTCGATGTGCTCGCCCACCCGCGGATGGCTCAGATCGACCACATGAATCAGGAGATCGGCCTCGCTCACTTCTTCGAGCGTCGCTTTGAACGATTCGATCAGTGTGTGCGGCAGCTTGCGCAAAAATCCAACGGTGTCGGTAAGCAAGAGGCGCTGCCGGTTGGGAAGCGTCACGTTTCTCGTCGTCGGATCGAGCGTCGCAAAAAGTTTATCGACCGCGACCACGCCGGCGCCGGTGAGCAAATTCAAAAGCGTGGACTTTCCGGCGTTGGTGTATCCGACCACGGCCGCGACCGGCCATTGATGCCGCTTCCGGCCCTGGCGTTGGACCGAGCGCACTTTCCGGACGCCTTCTAGTTCGCGCTCGAGCCGCGCGATTCGCTCCTGCACCCGCCGCCGATCGACTTCGAGCTGCGTTTCGCCGGGACCGCGCGTGCCGATGCCGCCGGTTTGGCGCGACAAGTGGTTCCACATCCGCGTCAGTCGCGGCAGCAGGTATTGCAGTTGCGCGAGCTCGATCTGCAACCGCCCTTCGCGACTGCGCGCGCGCTGCGCGAAAATATCGAGAATCAACTGCGTGCGATCTAGCACCTTTCTCGAAAGCAAATTTTCCAGGTTGCGTCCCTGCGCCGGCGAGAGCTCGTCGTCGAAGATGACCGAGGTGACCTGCTGGTCCTTGAATGAATCTCTGATCAGCTCCGCTTTGCCGCGGCCGATGTAATAAGGCGCCGTCGGCTTCTGCAATTTTTGGGTGACGGTGTTGACCACTTCCGCGCCGGCGGAGTTTGCGAGCTCGCGCAATTCGTCCATCGAATCGCGCAAGTCCCATTTCGAGACGCCTTCTTGTTCGAGCCCGATCAGGACCGCGCGCTCCTGCGTTTTTTTGGGGCGAACTTCGATCATCCATTTGCGCAAACGCGAGAGGCGCTTTGCGCGATCAACTCGATGGCTTCGGGGAAGCCTAGCGATGATAGGTTCAGCGGCGCGAGATTATCTTGCCGCTGAAACCAGGTCAACTGTCTTTTGGCATACCGCCGGGATGCCTGCTGGATTTTTGCGATGCATTCCGGCTGCGAGATTTGGCCCGCGAGCAGGGCGCAGATTTCGCGAAGACCGAGCGTGTTCTCCGCGGTCGCGCCGACCTCGCCGAGCGCGCGCACTTCTTCGACCACGCCCGCGTCGAACATTTCTTCGACGCGCCGATCGATCCGCGCGTAAAGCTCCGCGCGTTCGCGAAACACGAACACTCCCGTACCCGCTCCCGACTGCCATTCCGTTCGTTGCGCGGAGAATGGTTTGCTGCTCAAGAGGCAGATTTCGACGGCCCGGATCAGGCGCCGCTTGTTCCTGGCATCGATCTGTTCCGCGCCGGCGGGATCCAACGCGCGAAGACTGCGGAGCAACTCCTCGACGGTCGCCTGCTCCAGTTCCTCGCGCAGTTTGCGATTCGTGGACGGCAATTTCGCCAGGCCGTGCGTAAGCGCTTTGAGGTAGAGGCCGCTGCCACCGACAACGATCGCCAACTTTCCGCGCGCCTGGATATCCCGAATGATTTCGTCGGCGGCCGCGCGATATTTTTCGGCGTTCATTTCTTCAGTGAGCGGCACCGTGCCGATCAAATGATGAGGCGCTTTCGACAGCGTGGCTTGATCGGGCTTCGCCGTGAGCAGATCGAGCCCGCGATAAATCTGGAACGCGTCGGCGCTGACGATTTCCGCGCCAAGCTTCTGCGCGACCTCCGCAGCGATTTCGGATTTTCCTGTCGCGGTCGGGCCAGCGATAAAGAACGGCTTCACAGATTTAACAAAGATAAAAAAAGCCGGGAGACCGGTGGCAACCACCTTGTCTCCCGGCCTCGATAACCGACAGGTCGTTAGTTCGCCGAATGATGCTCGCTGGATTTCGCACCGCTCACGACAAGCTTGCGGCCCAGGAATTCCTTGTCGTGCAATTCCTCCACGGCGCGCTTCGCTTCATCCACGGTCAGCATTTGGACAAAGGCGAATCCCTTGGAGCGCTGATTGTGTTTGTAGGTCACGACCTCGGCGTTTTGGACCGCGCCGACGCCGTTGAAGAGTTCGAAGAGATCGCTCTCCGTCGCGTCGAACGACAGATTCCCGACATAAAGCCGGGGCGTGGTGACTGCGACTGCTTCCGGTTTACGCTGCGAACGCGAAGGCTCGAAGCCGTTTCGCGTCGGCTGCGGTGCGACTGGTCTCGGCGATGGGGCCGATGTTCCGCCGCCGGTAAAGAACGCGGTGATTTTCTCCCAGAATGATTTCTTCGCCGGCGCGCGGGTAGGCGCGCTCTGGTGGCGCGAGCGATGATCGCCCCTTCTGCGGGAGCCGCCGCGTGGTCGCCGGCCATTTCTCCCCGATGATTGAGATGCCATATTGATCCTCAGGTTTTACCCAATTATAATGTGGGCGGAGCGCATCGTTGGATGCACGGTCCATGGCGCGCGGACCTCGAAAGATCCCGACAAGTAGCTGGTAAGCAATCTGCGTCGCCATTGGAAACTCCGCCTCGTGGCGCCGGGAATCGATTCGAGGGCGGTCCGCACCAGTCAGCCAACGAAACAGCAGCGATGCGAAAGACCGCATCCGAATCTGATTAACGCTGAGTCGTCGTGAAAAGCGAACGGCCGGATTATCGAAGAACATTCCCGACATCTGCGAATAACTATGGGGGCGCCGGGAGGGATTGGCAAGATGGAACGGGAGGTTCGGCAGACCATCGCGGGCGATTGGGTCAATCGCCCCTACCCTGCCTTCTCGTAAACCAATCGACGAACTTCGGCAGACCCACGCTCAACGGTGTTTTCGGATCGTAACCAAGCAGCTCCCTTGCCTTCGAAATATCCGCGCAGGTCAGCCGCACATCGCCCGGTTGCTCCGGCATTTGGTTGATAATCGCCGTTTTTCCCAACACTTTTTCGATCGCCGCAATCAGATCTCTCAATTGGATCGTCTCGCTCTCGCCCAGATTGAAAATGTCGAAGAGCGGGCCCTGGTATTCCAACGCCGCCATTACGCCCTGAATAATGTCGTCGATGTAAGTGTAATCGCGTCGCGTGGTGCCATCGCCGTACTGGTCGATGGGCTGGCCCGCGTGGATGCGTTTGGTGAATTGGTGGATTGCGAGGTCGGGCCGTTGCCGTGCGCCGTAAACGGTAAAGAAACGCAGAGCGACGACGCGCATCCGGTGAAGATGGGAATAGGTCGAACAAAGAAACTCGCCGGCGATCTTGGTGGCCGCGTACGGACTGATCGTCTGGGTCAGATGGAGATTCTCCGAGAAGGGGACCGTTTTGGAAACGCCATAGACCGACGAACTCGAGGCGAAAACAAACCGCTCGGTTCCCGTGAGCCGCGCCGCTTCGAGAAGATGGAGCGTTCCACCGACGTTTGTGTCGTAGTAAAGCTGCGGCTGTTGAATCGAAGGCCGCACTCCGGCCCGTGCCGCTAAATGCGCGATGGCGTCGAATTTTTTCTGGTGGAAAAGCGAATTGACCGCGGCGCTGTCGCGCAAATCCACCCGGTGAATGCCTATGTCGCCCGCGACCCGTTCGATATTGGCCCGCTTGATTTGCGGATCGTAAAAATCGTTGAAATCGTCGAGGATCGAGACTTCGTGTCCGGTGGCGAGCAACTTCTCGACCAGGTGCGAGCCGATAAATCCCGCACCGCCCGTGACCAAAATTCGCATCGCGCGAGCGTAAAGATGAAGCCAAGCACGAGCAAGGGAAGAACTTCACTTCGCTGGACTCTGCTCTTGGCTGCGATTTTTCTGGCCGCACTCATCGGCGGCCTTGTTTTTCGTCTCGCTCCCGAACTCCGCCGGCCGGCCAAGATCGATCCGGCATTTCAAATGGCGCCTGCTTTCTTCGTCACGTCATTGCCCACGGCCACGCGATTTGATTTTCCGATCGGCAGCGAAAACGGCGCGTTTGCTTACAACGCGCAACCGTTTACCCAGAACCGTCATCTCGGCGACGATCTCAATGGGATTGGCGGCGAAAACAGCGACCTCGGCGATCCCGTCTTTGCCATCGCCGATGGCGGCGTCCTGTTCGCTCGCGAAGCCGGCCCGGGCTGGGGTAACGTCATCATTTTGCTCCATGCCTACGAGGAAAACGGCGCCCGCAAATATGTGCAATCGTACTACGGGCATGTGGACGAAATCCTGGTCGTGCCGAAACAAATGGTGCGACGGGGCGAACAGATCGCGACGATCGGTACTGCCGACGGGAAATATTGGGCGCACCTCCATTTCGAGATGCGCGAGTTTACCACGCCGTTCATCGGACCCGGCTACCGTGACGACACTCGCGGCTGGCTCGATCCTTCCGCTTTCATCGCCAGCCATCGCGGCGCGCCCGCGGACGACGTCGGGCGTCTGTCTGCGTCGCCAACGCCGACTCCAGGTAGGGGCGATTGACCCCAATCGCCCGGGCGGTTGCGGTGAACCGCCCCTACCTGAAAGATTCAAGCTCGGCTCAACTAATACCGCCCGCGATGCGCGAGCAGATAGATCCAGTTCAACGCGATCAATCCGATCACCGCAATCCGCACCGTCTTTTTTTCCGGCGCGGTCCAATCGACCATCCGCAGCCGCGGCGAGCCGGCGACGAGCACAATCACCGCGTAGAGATCGAAAATGGCGACAACGCAAAGTGCGGCGAACGCCAGTGGATTCCATCGCCACGCGCTCAGAAGATCTCCGTGCAGAAACGCCAGCGTGCAGCGGGTCGCTCCACAGGTCAGGCACGGGAAACCAGTGATCGCGAGAAAAGGACAACGCGGCCAGATCAAACCGAATCCGATCCAAACCGCGCTGCCCGCGAGCGTGGCAAGCGAGACCGCGAGCCAGATCAGTTCGTGATTGAATCCATTCGGCGGAAGCCGATGCCAAACAAGACGCATCTGTCTAACCCGGATTTCTGCTCTCGATCAGTGGCGGTTAAAATAATCGCTGAAGGAGGCGCCGAAGCCACCGATCAGGATTCCAAAGAGCAGGAAAACTCCGCAGCACACCACCAACGGCAGGAAAACCGCCATGACCGCTTTGCCGGTGGCGGTTTCGTGGGCGCGTGATACGCCGATAATTTCGAGCACGATACTGTAGACCGCGGTGATGAGTCCGCCGCAAATCGGGATCATCGAAAAGAGATAGGCCGCCCCGCAAGAAAAGCAGACCACGCGCAAGGTCGTTTCAAAAGGCCGGTTCGCGCCGCCCACGATCATGAGGCAAACGTGCAAAATCCCGCTGCCAATAAAAATTCCGAGGGCGAGCAGCACCGGCATCATCACGATGTAGCCAACGACCCATCCCATCCCGAACATTCCGATCACAGACCTGCTTCCGCCGCCGAAAGCGGTGAAAGATTGGAACAGGACTTGAAAGAGCACGTTTACAATCATGCCGGCGCTTCCGCCAATCAGGGCGAAAAGCATCGGATCGGTCATCCCGCCTTCGGGCTTCATCATCGCAAACGCCTCGACCGGCTTCGTCAGGAGCAAGCTCACGGTCTCGAAGAAGGCTTTGAAAAACCCGAGCTGCTCGCGATGCTCCCAAGGCAACCCAATCGCCGCGGCGGAAGTTGAAGCGGCGAGCGGCGCGGCGGCGGCTGCGGATTGCTCGATCGCAAATTCAGAGAGCGGGCGCCAATCTGCCATGCCGTTTTGCCAGCCCAGATCGGTCGGCAAAAATCTCCCGGTGCGCAGGCCTTCCCGGATTTCCTCGAGTGAGAAGGAACCGAGTTTAGCTCCATCCCGCGCCACATGAATTGTCGGCATGATCCCTTGTATGGAGCGTACTTCGCGAAGTCAATCGTGGCGCGTCGGCCCTTCCTGTAGCAACGGCGCTCTGTCGCCGTTTCACGCATTTTGATCGCGACATCGAAAACGCTGACAGAGCGGCGTTGCTACAGCGCCGGCAGATCAAGCGCGCGCCAGAAGTACCACGCGGCCACGGAACGGTACGGCCGCCATTTCTCGCCGATCTTCTGGAACTGTTTCGGCGTCGGCAGTTTTTTTCGCCCGAACGTTTTCGCGAAACCCTTCTGGACGCCGTAGTCCGCCACCGGCCAGACGTCGAGCCGGCCGAGCTCGAAGAGCAGCAACATCTCCACGGTCCACCGGCCGATCCCGCGCACAGCCGTAAGCCGTTCGATGATCTCTTCGTCTGTCATGCGCGCGAGGGCGCGGCCCGAGGGGACGGTGCCGTCGAGCGTTTTCGCGGCGAGATCTTTTATGGCGGCTGTTTTGCTGCGCGAAAGTCCGCAGGCGCGCAGTTTTTCGTCGGGCGTTTTGAGAACCAGCGCCGGGTCGAGCCATTTTCGTTTCGGATAAAGCGCCCGGACTCGGCCGAAAATCGTAGCTGCAGCTTTCCCGCTCAGTTGCTGGTAGGCGATCGATTCCGCGAGCGCATCGAACGGCCTAACGAGTTTATTCGCGACCACGTCAAACCGCCGAGCCCGCGCGATCAGCTCGGCAAAGCGAGGATCGCTGTTGGCCAGATGTTTGAGCGCGCGCTTCATGGAGGCAGCCAAACTTACTAACAATTTCGATCTCGGCGACAAATCCAAATTTGTCGCGGCCTCCGAATCAGTTACGCTCACCGCGAATGAACAACCCTATGCGCCCGCCATTCCTCGTTGCGATTCTTCTCCTGGTCTCGTTCGCCTCCGTCCGCGCGGGCGAACAAATGCAATCCGTCACGGAGAAGAAGACCGAAGCGGTTTCGCTCGATCTGGTTGAGCTGCAATCAAGCTACGTTTTTGAGAGCGACCTGCACCGTGGTGGCAGCTTTGGCCAGCAATACGCGATCGACAATTCGTTCTCCTACGCCCACCGCTTTTTCCTGACCGGCCATCTCTACCTCCGGCTCGGGATTGACTACAACCGTTTCGATTTCGGAAGCAATGGCGCTCCGGTCCCGGATCATCTGCAAAGCGTGGCCGGTGTCATCGGCATCGACTACATGCACAACAACGACGTCGGCGCCTTCATTCAGTTGAAGCCCGGCTTTTATACCGAGGACGATTTCGACAACGCCTCTTTCGATGTTCCGATCACGCTCGGGCGGATTTTTGTGCTGCAGCCCGACCGGCTCTATTTCTTCGTCGGGGCCAACGCCTCTTTCCTCCGCGGCCGATTCCCGGTCATACCTCTGGCCGGGTTGATCTGGATGCCTAACGATCAGTGGAAGGTCATGGCGATTCTTCCGGAGCCGCGGGTCATTTATTCACCGTGCGCCAAGTTCAGTGTCTGGGGCGGCGGACAATTTGTGGGCGGTTCCTTCCGCACCGACCGGGACAACGCCATCGTGCCGGCGAAACTCAACGGCGCGGAGGTCGATTACTCGGAATATCGGGCGGGCGGCGGCTTCATCTATTCGCCTTGCGATAATGTCTCGGTCGATCTCGGCGGCGGTTACGCGATTCAACGACGCTTCGATTTCCATCGCGCCGACATGACCTATAAGACCGACGCCGCGCCGTATCTGCGCGTCGAGTTCAAAGCGAAATTCTAGCTCACTGCTCGATCCGCCGGAGGAGATAGGCGGCGCCGATGAAAGTGATCAGCACGCCGGCGGAGAGCATGATCAGATCGGGCGCATAGAATTCCGGCGTGGCGCGGTAGAGATTCACTAGCCGAAAGGCGCGGCAGAAATGCGTGAGCGGAAAGAGCTCGGAGACGTAGCGGATCGTTTTCGGCAATTGTTCCAGCGGAGCGAATGCGCCGGAAAGAACAAAGACGGGCAGGAGGAAAAACACGGAGAATTGAATCGCCTGGGTCTGCGTGCGCGACACGGCGGAAATGAGCAATCCCATTCCGAGCGAGCAAAGCAGGAACAGGAAACAGATGAGCGCGAGCGCGCCCGGATCGTGGAACTGCACCTGAAAATGCCAGCCCGTGAGCACGATGATGAAGAGAATGAGCACGATGGAAATGACGAGATAGGGCAGGACTTTTCCGAGAACGATTTCGCGGCGGCGGAGCGAAGTGACCATGAGCTGGAAGAGCGTGCCGGCCTCGCGCTCCCGCGCCAGCGTGCAAGCCATAAGGGTGACGGTGATGAGCTGGAGAATGAGCCCGATCACGCCGGGCAGCACGTAATCGATGAAACGCGTCTTGGGATTGTAGAGGACTTTGTGGTCCACCCCCCAGGGCTCCATCAAGGAGACGAATTGCTTGCGCACCCGCTCCGGCAATTTCTTAGCCAGCTCAAAGATATTCTCGGGCAGCGCGTCGATCATGACCTGTCGTTCGTTGAGCTGAAAATCGCCGAGCGTTTTCCGCACGCTTCCTTCTAATTGCTCGGCCGTATTCGTGTCGCTGCCATCGAGGTAAAGTGGCAACGGAAGTGGGTTGCCGGTGCTGATGCTATCGCTCCAACCCTTGGGAATGATCAGCGCGGCCTGCACGCCGTGACCGAGCAAATCTTCTTCGCCCGTCATGGACGGCGGCTGCGTTTGCCAGGCAAAAGTTTTGTTCGCCAGGATCAACTCCATGAATCGCTCCGCGCGCGGCGTGAGATCGCGATTGATGAGCAGCGCCGGCACATCCTTCATCTCGCCGGCTTCAAACGCGTGTCCGAAAACGAGGGTGAACACCGGCGGCAAAATCAGGAGCAAAACCAGGACGCGGCGGTCCCGATAAATATGGAGAAATTCTTTGTAGGCGACGCTCGCGACCGCGCTGAAGAAACTGAGATTCATGAGTGTCCTGGTTTCAAGACGGCGTCGTAACCTTGCGAGTAGGCGGTGAAGACATCTTCCATATCGGGTTCCACCCATCGCTCGCCTAACAAGCGAAATTCCGGGAAGGGCCACTCTCTGTGCCATTCGGCCAGGAGCTTTTCCGGGTCGGCGGCGTAAAGCCGCAGGCTGCCGCTGCGCAAAGAGACGCCGAGAATTTCCCGCACGGCCCGGAGCCGAACCAGCGCCTCCATGACTGGATCGACATCGAGCTCGAGCAGCTTCGCGTGGAAGCTTTCCTTCAACGCGCGCGGCGGCGCTTTCGCGAGCAGGCGGCCCTCCTCGATGAAGCCCACTTCCGTGCAACGCTCCGCTTCATCCATGTAATGGGTCGTGACAAAAATCGTGATCCCGCGATGGCTCAGATCGTAGAGCAAATCCCAAATCTGCTGGCGATGCACCGGATCGAGTCCGGAAGTCGGTTCGTCCAGAAAAAGCAGCGGCGGATCGTGGACCAGCGCGCACGCCACCGCGAGCATTTGCCGCATGCCGCCAGAAAGATTTCCGGCCATCGCCTCTCGTTTCTCGCGAAGATCGGTCAGGCCGAGCAAGCGATCGATCCGCTCCGGCAACTCCGATCGGGGCACGCGACAGGCGCCGCCGAAAAACCGGATATTTTCTTCCACGGTCAGATCGCGATAAAGACTGAAGCGTTGCGCGACATAACC